>JAHJJO010000099.1 GCA_018822835.1 Patescibacteria group bacterium | reverse complement strand
TTTTATAACCCTATGATAGCAAATCATTGTAATGTTGTAAAAATTTAATTGATTAGTTTTCCTTAGCCTACTGGTTCAGTATATCCAGGACTAATCACAGGACTAATCAGCAAGGTTTGTGCTGTAATATCTGCACCAAATTTTATTCTCAACTGTTTTTCTGTATGAAGTAACTTCTCCAAATCTTCTCTTGAGGTTAAGGATGAATTCCAATCAACTATTCTGTCAAAAGAGGCTAGAGTAGATTCTACACTATTTTCTTTTTCCATATGGTTTTCACTATGTTTTTGTAGATTCTCCATATTTTTGTTTATATTAAAGTTAATAATTTAATTTTATCAAAATATAGTAAAAAGTAAAGTGTTTATCCCAAACTACATTTAATCATATAAGTCTCTATTTATAATATTCATTTTTTACTGTTTCAAGTGATTGTTTTATGGCAGTTTTTATGTCATCAAGCACTCTCTCATGGACTGGGGACAAAAATATTGTTTCCGTGGGTAATGGTGGTAATAAGATACGTCTTTTTGCCATTTCTTCGATAAAAAAACAATAGGCTTTATTATCGCATGACTCCAATTTAATACCTCTTTTGAAATTATAGCATCCAAACGCAATAGTCAGCATGGAGGATATTCCCTGTACACACGCTGGCAACTTTAAATTATTTATCTGTTCTGTTATGTATTTTCTTAGATCGTTTCCTAACTCCTCATTTTTTAAGTATAAACTGCCATTTTGCAACTTATTTATAATTGTTTTTGAAACACTTAAGGATAGCGGGTTTGCATTAAAAGTGCCTGCAAAAAAAACATCCCCATTTGGTATAAAGTTTTCCATTATTTTTTTCTTTCCACACACTACAGAAAGAGGAAGACCACCAGCGATTGCTTTAGAAAATAAGGATAGGTCAGGAGTCACACCATAAAATCCCTGAGCACCATTAATACTAATTCGGAAACCAATAACAATTTCATCAAAAATTAAAACAGTATTTGTTTCATTGCAGATCTTTCTTATTTCCTTCAGATAATTTTTTTGTGGTGGCGTACAGCCAGAATTAGCTAATATTGGCTCAAGTAAAAAACATGCATAATCCTTATTTTTTAATTTCTCTTTAACAATTCTGACATTATTAAATGGAATTAAGTCCAGACATAAACTGTTTGATGTCCCCGCACTTGGTATCATACCCTCGTGGACCCCGTGATAACCACCGATTATAGACAAAACTTTCTCTCTACCCGTATAAGCTTTTGAAACTCTTATTGAGTAAGCAACCGCATCTGATCCTGTAGTCGCAAATCTAACTCTTTCCGCACTTGGAATAATATTATGAATAATATTTGATAATTCTTTCTCTAAATATGTCTGATAAGAGAAAAGCCACCCATTTTTTATATTTTTTTGAATAGTCTCCACTATTTCTGGATCAGAATGTCCGAACAAAAGAGCACCGTAGCCCATCCATAAATCAATATACTTATCTCCATTTTTATTTATAACATAAGGGCTATTCCCGCCTATAATGTCACTTGGGTAATGTGTTGGTATTGGGATTGGTGAATTTACGCCACCAGCTAAATAATTTTTCATATTATTTTGGATTAAACCTCTTTTTAAATGATTTTATTGATTTTTCTAACATCAATAATTTCTCTTTGAATGTCCCCGATAGGATTTGATAATTAATGCCTAATGTGTCTAAATTATTTGTTAATTGATTAATAAAAATCGAACTATCGATATTCAACATTTTGCTAAAGTTGTTCTTTAAATTATCATTAACAAAAACCAAATCATAGTTTTTCATATCCTCAGAAAAAAATATATATAAATTTTCATCAAATTTATTATGTGTTGCTATTGATAATAAATGATCTACAAATCCCGTCGAGTTATAAACCAAGTATTCTTTTCCTGAAAATATTTTATCTTTAGTATTTGCTACTTTATATTTTTTATTAGCAATTTCATAAAAATCAAATTTATTTATCGGCAATTCTCTATTTTTTCTAGTTAATAACTCAAATAAATTATCTTCAACATAAGATGTCTTTAATTTTTTTGCAATACACTTTACTAAGTTTGATTGTTCTTGTGATGGAACACCAACAACTGCCACTTTAATTAAAATATCTTTATACACAATTGTGCTTAGAAAAGCTTCGTTCAAACACTCTCCTTTTCTAATCATCGTTGCAGAAATTGGATTGTTTCTTTTAGTTTTCGTGTTTATCGCCCCTAAAAACTTACTCATATGCTCACCGTAATATTCTGAAGAAATAAAATGGGTAATTTTCTTGCCATTTAATGCTGTTTTTACATATTCTTCTTGTAGTCTCTTTACTTCAGGGGTATCCTCATGTTTATTAGGTGCATCCCACTGTCGCAGCCACATGATAATGTCCTAGTGTAGCCAAGTAGAAATGTCCTACCTTAACAATTTGTGTCATAATACTTC
>JAHJJO010000098.1 GCA_018822835.1 Patescibacteria group bacterium | reverse complement strand
CTTTTTATGTGGCAATTTTTTAACATTTTTTTTTACTTCATCTGTTATCTATGGATTGCAGTCTTTTATTCACGCTCCGATCTGGATGTTAATGATCATTATAACTCCGATTATTTTTTTAATGACTTATAATATACTGTGGATTAATGAAATAAATAACAAAGAAAACTTTATTTTTATTTTAATAAATTACTTGATTTTAGCTGAAATAACATGGTCATTGTCTTTTTTGCCATTAAATTATCACATAATAGCTTTAATTTTGTCTATTTGTTATTATGTATTAGTAAATTTGCTCAAATTATACCTAAAAAATATTTTGACATATAAAACTATAAAATTATATCTTATATCTGGATGCGCAGGAATTATTTTAATTTTATTAACAGCTCAATGGCTGTGAATCGTTCAACGCATAACTCACAACTCACAACGTAAATTACGTTATGCGTTATGCGTTATGCGTTATGCGTTTTTTTATGACTAAAAATAAAATAATATTAACAATATGTTTGGCATCACTTTTTGGTTTGTTTGCCGGCGTAGTGGGTGCTTTGATTGCTAAAGTGTATATATTTAACGAAATTCCTTATTTAGAACCAATTAATTTATCCTCTGATAATTATAGCAGGTCAAACTTAATTATCAGAGGAGCAAAAAAAGTGATTGTTTCGCAGGACATTAAAGTGGAAGAAATAATCAATTCAACGTACAATAGTATTGTTGGAATATTTAAAAAAAATGCAGATAATTATTATCAATTAAACAACGAAATAGAATCGGGATTAATTATTACGAGCGATGGATGGATTATTGCTAAGGCTCTGCCTGAAAATTCAAAAAACGAAGATTTTATTATAATAACGCGTTCAAATGAAATTTATAATATTGATAAAATTATTAAAGATAAAATGACTTCATTTGATTTTATTCATGTTCAGGGAGTAAAAGATTTTTCTGTTAAATCATTTTCTGACATTCAAAAAATAAAAAATGGACAGTTAGTAATGACTGCTTCATGGAAAAATGAAAACTATTTAACTTCAATAGCAGGCAGATTAAATAATTCCAAACTTGTAAAATCAAGCGATTCTTTTTCTGACGAGTTGGTTTTGACTAATAATTTTAATGAAACAAAAGACTTAATTCTTTTTAATTTAAATGGGCAGATTGTTGGACTAAGAGATAAAAATAATATAATCAGGCCAATAACTCATTTTCAATCAGCAATACAAAGTTTATTAAAGAATCAAAAGATACAAAGACCTATTTTGGGCGTATACTATATTAATTTATCGGATATTATCTCTAAAGACATCCAATATAAAAAAGGAGCCGTGATCCGCAAAAATAATTTAGGAATAAGCATAATAAAAAATAGTCCTGCTGATTCAGCGGGACTGCGTGAAGGAGATATTATTACTACCATAAACAATACAGAGCTTAATAAAAATAATAATTTAACATATATTATACAAAATTATTCAGCAGAGGATAGCGTAACGATTGAATATTTGCGAAACAATGAGAAAAAAAAGATTGAAGTAAAACTGGGAGCATATTAGCATTTAAGCATTTAAACATGTAAACATAAATAACTTTCAAGTATCAATTTTCAATAATCATTAAATAATCAAATATTAAAATGATCATTGAAAATTGATAATTTATTGAAAATTGAAAATTGAAAATTTATATTTAAATGTTTAAATGTTTATATGCTTAAATGTTAAAATGTTTATATGTTTTTATGTTAAAATCAATTAAGCAAGCAAAAAATTTAACTAATAAAAAAGTGTTGTTAAGAACTGATTTTAATGTGCCGTTATCAATATCACATAAACAAATAAAAATTGCTGATGATTATAAAATATTATCTAGCTTGCCGACAATTCGTTTTTTGCTCAAAAAAAAATGTAAAATTATTATTGCAACGCACATTGAAAGTTTAAAACTTAAAACAAATAATTCAAAACTTATTAAAGAGCTTGTATGCCATTCTACTGAATTGATTGCAAAAAGATTAAGCAAGTTATTAAATTGCAGAATAAAATTTGTTAATAATTGCATTGGACCTATTGTTGAAAAAGCTATAAATGGAATGAAAGAAAAAGAAATTTTATTGCTTGAAAATTTACGATTTCATAAAGAAGAAAAACAAAATAGCAAAAAATTTGCAAAAAAATTAGCAGGACTTACTGATATTTATGTAAATAACGCTTTTGCCGCAAGCCATCGCAAGCATGCTTCAATTCATGCTATTCAAAAATATCTGCCGGCATATTCCGGCTTATTAGTAGAACAAGAAATTAAAAATTTAGATAAAGTTTTGCATCCAAAACTGCCTTTGGCTATCATAATGGGCGGGGCAAAAACTGAAGTAAAAATTCCTTTGATAAAAAATTTCTGCGCGCGGAAAAATCAGAACAAAATTACAATCATGCTTGGCGGTATTTTAGCAAACACTTTTTTAGCTGCAAACAATTTTGAAATAGGAAGATCATTAATAGATAAAGATGCCATTGCCTTAGTTAAAAAATTAAAAAAAAATACAAATATTATTTCACCGATTGACGTTGTTGTGAAGACCCCTCCCCAGTTTTTTTCGCGT
>JAHJJO010000097.1 GCA_018822835.1 Patescibacteria group bacterium | reverse complement strand
GTTTTATTATTTATTTTATTTAATTTAGTTTCAACCTTTGCATTTTGCATTTTGCATTTTGATTTTTGCATTATTGCCGTAATCCCCCAATACTCTTCTTGTTTAAATTTTTGAATTTCACGTTCGCGTTCAACAACAAGGCGAACAGCAACAGACTGCACGCGTCCGGCAGATAACCCGCGCGCCACTTTTTTCCATAAAAAAGGTGATAACTCATAACCAACCAATCTATCTAAAATTCTACGCGCTTGCTGGGCATCAACAAGATTCATATTAATTTCTCTAGAATTTTTTAAGGCTTCTTGAATCGCATTTTCTGTAATTTCGTGAAATGCAATACGCGTTATTTTTTGAATTTTGAATTTTGAATTTTGAATTTGTTTCGAATTTCGAATTTCAAATTTCGAATTTTTTAAGCCAAGAGCTTCAACTAAATGCCATGCGATTGCCTCCCCTTCGCGGTCTTCATCAGACGCTAAAATAATTTGGTCAGCTTTTTGCGCTAAATTTTTTAAATTACTAACAGCCCCTTTTGCTTTATCAGGCACAATATATTTTGGCTGAAAATTATTTTCAATGTCAATTCCCATTTCGCTTTTTGGCAAATCCCGAACATGTCCAAAACAAGATTCTACTCTATAGCTTGAATCCAAAAATTTAGTAATAGTTTTTGCTTTTGTCGGTGATTCTACGATGATTAAACGCATAAACTATAAAATTTCTAAATTATAAATTATAATTTAGAAATTATTCACTTTTACAAACTGCCTCT
The DNA here is from genome assembly GCA_018822835.1 of Patescibacteria group bacterium. Lineage (GTDB taxonomy): Bacteria > Patescibacteriota > Patescibacteriia > Patescibacteriales > JAHJJO01 > JAHJJO01. The sequence goes on along the minus strand of JAHJJO010000097.1, from coordinate 1,412 downwards.
TCCCTCTCTGTACCAAAACGCCTTGTTTAGTAACGTTAACTTGATAATTAATATCACTGACAACCTTGCCATCTATTTTAATTCCATTTTGTTGAATTAGTCTACGAGCTTCGTTTTTACTGTTTGCTAGTTTAATTGCAACTAATAAATCTACAATATTCTGACTTTTGATTTTTAACTTTTGATTTTTAACTTTATTTGATAATTCCTTTTTTTGCACTGTTTGCTCAAAATGTTGTTGCGCTTTAATTGCAGTTTTTTTGTCTTTTACAATTTTTACTATTTCATATGCCATTAATTTTTTAAACTGCATAGGATTTGCATTATTTTTTATTTCTGCTTTTATTTGCTCAATGTCTTCTATCGGCACTTCAGTTAATAATTCTAAGCCAGACATAATTGCGTTATCAGAATATGACATTGCTTTGCCATACATATTTTCCGGAGTATCGCTTAAATTAATTCCATTGCCCTGTGTTTTACTCATAGTATGTTTATCAGGAGCATCCATCATCTTATTTGCGCGAACAAATTTTTCTTTATTCAGATATGCCTTACTTAAATCTCTGCCAACTAACATATTAAATATTTGGTCAGCCCCGCCAATTTCCATATCAACTTTCATCGCAACCCCATCATAGCCTTGTAATATAGGATAAAGCAATTCATGCAGATGAAGCGGATTATCTTTGTCTTGCATGCGACGTTTAAATAAATCTCGTTTTAACATTCTTTGCACTGTTGTGCGAGACATTAAATCACTAATTTCATTAAGTCGTAATTTTGAAAGCCATTGGTAATTTCTTTTAAATTGAACTGGATTATTTCCTGCAAATTCAATAAGCTGTCCTGCTTGCTTTTTCCATCCTGCCATATTTTTTTCAATATTATCATCAGAAAGTATTTTTCTGGTTGCATCCTTGTCTGGATCGCCAATTTTGGCAGTATAATCTCCAACTAAAAAAATAACTTCGTGCCCAAGTTTCTGCAAAATTCTTAATGCCCGAATGCCAATAGCATGACCAACATGTAAATATGGTCCGGTTGGATCAAATCCTTGATAAATTCTTAATTTTTTACCGGACAGTAAAACTTTTTTTAATGCTTCGCGAGTAGGATAAACATTTTCCACACCCCGCGTTAAAAATTCATCTATTAATTTTTTGTCAGTATTAATTTTCATATTTTTACAATGTCATATTTTTGCATTTTGTTTTGTTGTATATTATAGTAAGTATAATAAATTTTGACAACAATAAAGTTCCTAATTCCCTAATTAACCAATCAACTAATTAACTAATCTTATGGACTTTCAATTATTTCAAATAATAAATAACTTAGCTGAAAAAAATATTTGGCTTGACAGTTTTATAATGTTTTGCGCAGAATATTTAATTTTTGTTTTAATTCTT
>JAHJJO010000096.1 GCA_018822835.1 Patescibacteria group bacterium | reverse complement strand
TCTTAAATTTTCTATCACTAATTTTTGCTGCCCATCAGACAACTCTTTAAAACCAGATACTTTTTTCAATTCCTCTGCTGTAATTCCAAAATCGTCATTAAAAATCTTTTCTATATTTTTTTGCGCGTCAGCCCTCTCTGATTTTTGATCATGGTCTTGTTTATTTTCCATCTCTTCACCGATTGTTTCCTCTGTTTTTTCTTCTCCTCCTGTTAAATTCGTCAATTCTGTATCACCTTGTAAGTTTTGATCTACGCTCTTTTGACTATTATCAATAATTGTTTGATCTAATGTTTTCATATTTATTTACACAAATTGTAATTTATGTTTTTTATAAAATTCTTTTTTGGATTTATCTAAATTCGCTTGAACAAAATTTTTTACCATTTGTTGTTTTGTTTCCGTGTTAAATATTTTATAAGCTGGATTAACGTTTAATTCTTCTTGCCAATAATATAATAATTTTTGTTCCAAAAGTTGATCTAATTCTTGTTTTTTTTGTTCTACAATTTGCATTTTCATCTCTTGCCCTACTTTATCATCTTCTGAAATTTCCAATTCCTGAAGCTCCATTAAATTCAACTTTTCCCATTCTTCTGTTTTTTTTCCATCTTCACTTGTTTCAACTACTTTTTTATCTTTTTCCCCATCTTTTTCTTGTATAACTCTTTTTATCTCCGCTTTTCCTATTGTATTAACATCTTCTTGTTGCATCACTTCCAACTCCTCCAATGTTAAGTTCCTTAATTGTTCTCTTAAAGTTTGTTTTTCAAATTTTGATAGTTTTCGAGATAAAGTAATTAATTTTTGAAGAGATAAATTTTGTCTTTCTGCTCGCTCAAAATCACCAAATTTATTTTCTTCCCAAGCTTCTTTATTCTGCCAATCAACAATTTTATCATCCCCGTCTACTTCTCTTATTTTGTTATTATCTAATATTTTTTTGTCCTCTCTTTTTGGCGCGTCATCAACATCTGCCTCCTTTTCTAAAATTAATTTTTTAATTTCTTTATTTTCATTTATAGTTTCTTTTAATTCCAAACTACCAGCATTCTCAAATCTCTCTAGCTCACTACTAAAAAGCATAAAACCTAATATTCCTCTGTCTGCGTATTGCGCTTGTTTTGTGTCTAAATTTTTCCTGCGAAATGACACGACAATCTTTCTATACTCATCAATTTCTTGCTTAATAATTTCTTTTGTAATTTTTTTTCCTTGCTCTCTATATTTTCCTAAAACATCAAGTCTTGTAAAAAACATTTTTTCATTATTCCTATCTATGCCTTCTTTAAAATTACTAACAAAAACTTCTCCTTCTTTGTCGGCTATTTTTTTAATTTCATCATCGTAATATTTAGGAAACTTTACTGCTGTAAAAATTTTTTTACCCTCTTGATCTGTAATTTCTAATTCGCCTGATGGCATTTCATCTCTGCTTTCTTTAGTGCTTTGACCAAATTGAATTGGAACTTTACCTTTCCACTCAATTATACCATCGCCTTTTACGTCTTCTGGTCCAATATCAATTTTTCTAAATGGCAACTTTGACTCTTTTATTTCTATTTGCTGAGCTGTTGGTTTCGCTATTTTTGAATCAGCAATAACACCTTCCTCGTCTTTTTTATTTTTATCTCTAGTAGCATCGTCAACGTTCAAAACAGCTGTTTTAACAACTTTTTCCTCTAAAATTTTCATAATTTCAATAAGCTTATCATCATTAGGACTGCCTTTTTTTATTTTTTTTTCTTCTAAAGCTTTTAATTTTTCTAAAACGTCAATAACACTCGTCTGCTCTGTGGCTGCTTGAATTAATTCTTTTTTTTCTGCATCCCTGTATCTACCAGCTATTTCTGTCAGCTGTTTCTGTATCTCACTTAACTTTAAATCTTTTTCTTCAGAAACAATTCCTAAAGTTTTAAAATCTTTTAATAATTCAACTGGATTACTCGGATTATTGCCATCGCCTTTCTTTTTATTATGCATTCCACGCATTAAAGCACTTTCCATTGTGCCACCAACCATTGTGCCACCAAAAATTTTTTTATCTATAGACATATTTTTAAATTCTAATAATTTTATCTGTAATAAATTTAACTATTTCTAAAACGCGTGCGACATAATTTATTTTCCATATATTACTTTTTCTATAGAATCCACAAATTCTTTCGCTTGTTTCACTATATTCTCTGTTTCTTTTTTTGAAAATTTTTTTAAAACTTCGTAATCCGCTTCCTCTCTTGCTTCTTTGGCTTTTCTGAAAAAGCGAGCAAATTTAGGATCTATTTTTCCTGTTTTAACAAAAGCGAGACCAAACAAAGTAAGCAATCCAGAGTGAGTTTTTGCTAATAATCCCTTGGTTAATAAAAGCGCGGAAGTGGCGTCAAAAAAAGCATAATAAGCTCGTGAAATTGCATCACGATATTGTTTTTCTTTTATTAAAATTTGCGCTGAATAAATTCTCTGTTTAGCAAGTTCAATATGTTGTTTAATTTCTTTTGGATTTGGCGTTACTTTTGGATAAATTATAGCCATAATTTAAATTAATCTTATAAAGAAACAGCTTCTTTTTTTAAAAGTTGCATAAAAACAGATGGGATGCTATTTAAATAATTATATTCTTTTTGGAAAAAAATTTTTACTGATATATCAAGTCCATATTTAAATAAAATGTCATTTTCTAAATCATAAATTTGATCTTTATTTTCTTGAGAAACTTTTTTCATCACTAGTAATACATCAATATCCGAATCTTTTTTAAAATCCCCTCTAACTTTTGAACCAAATAATTTTAATTCTAAAATATTTTTTCTAAAATTTTGAAAAAGCATTTCTTTAAATTCTGCTAATGCTTTTTTTTCTTTTAGTGAAAGGTATTTTTGCATATTATTATTCAAATTGTTTTTTAGATAATTTGGATTGTTTTATAATTGCAAATAAAGTGCCAATAGAAAAAACTAATTCTTCTATCCAAAGCTCCAACACTTCCTTGGCTTTTATTTTTGATTCTTCAAAAGTGCGCCCGAATGTAACACAACCTGGAAATTGAGGAAATAAAACATTATATCCTTCCTCTTGCGCTGGTTCAAAAATTGCCGAGTATTGTAAAATTGTTTTTTTAATACTTGATCTTTTTTTTGTAAGATTAGTTTTTTGATTTATCATATTTTATTAATTTTTTTGAGTTGCATAAAAAATTTTCTAAAAAAGGCTGGCTTGTTTGTAAAAATTTACTTATTCTATCCCAACGAATGTCTAAATATTCATGGGCTAAAATATTTCTTAATCTTATCCAGTCAGTAATTTTTTCAATTGTTTTTGGTTCAAATTCAGGAAGCGTTTTTAATGCTAAAATGATTTCTCTGTATGTTGCTGGAACAGTTTTTTTAGAACTGGCTAAAAGTATTTTTGCAATATCCAAAATTGAATTCATTAAATTTTCAATCCATCTCTCCACTTCTCTTTTTATTGAAATATCTTTTTGATATTCATCAAATGTTAAATTCTGAAATTTACTAAAATCTTTTAATTCATTTTCTAAAAAAATCAAAATTCGTTCCAGATCTATTTTATCTTGCTCGCTTAAAGAAGCTGATCTTTGATAAATTTTATAATAATCATGCACAAACTCCCGCATGCTCTCTGCCTCTTCAGTTGTTCTAATTAAAAAATCCAAATATGCCCTTCTGTCTTTCATAGCCACTGCGATGCCTTGGCAAATAATTCTATTAGCTAATAGCGGTGGCGCTTGATTTAATAACACTAAATCCACTTCTGTTTTTAAAATTTTTTCTAAATCATTCCATATTTTATTTCTTTTTTCCTGAATATCACTGGTTGGCCGCAAATAAACTCCAATATCCCAATCTGAAGCTTTTCTTGCTTGATTTCTGATTCTGGAGCCAAACAAAAAACCAAACATCACATTTTGTTTTTGCGTGAAATAATTTTTGATTTCTTTAATTTTCTTTATTTCTTTACTCATGCTTTAATAATAAGCTAAATACTATAAAAAGCAATATGACTTTTGACTTTACGAACCAACCGCATCTTCCAATTTAATGCTTAATAATTTACTCATTCCATCATCTCCCATTGTTATGCCGTATAAAATATTGGCTCGTTTCATTGAAGCGCGGTTGTGCGTTATGACAATAAATTGCGTTTTATGGGACAAATCATCTACTATTTTAGCAAAACGTTCAGAATTTGCTTCATCCAAAGCCGCGTCAACTTCGTCTAAAACAACAAAAGGAGAAGGATTTGCGCTAATAATAGCGCAAATTAACGCAATTGCCGTAAGCGCTCTTTCGCCACCTGAAAGCATTGAAATTGATTGTATTTTTTTACCCAAAGGAGTCGCTTGAATTTCAATGCCAGCCAAATCAACTGAACTATGTTTTTGTAAAAATTTAATTTTGTTTATATCAAAAAAATTAGAATCTTTATTGTCTTTATTTGCAGTTAAATTTTCATCTTGACCATGATTCTCATCAGTGTGAGATTTCAAATCTTCAGGAAGCACTTTAATAATTCTTGCCTTGCCTCCATTAAATAATATTTTAAAATATTCTTCAAATTTTTCTGAAATGATTTTAAATTCCTTGTCAAATTTTTCTTTAATAACCGCGTCAAGCTCTTTAATAATTTTCTCCAAACTGTTAATTGCCTTGGTCAAATCTTCTATTTGCCCTGATAAAAAATCATAACGTTCTTTGGTTTCTGTGTACTCTTTTTCAATTTCAGGATCAATGCCACCAATTAAATCAAGCTGGCGTTTTAATTTTTCAATATCTTCCACAGAGACAGAAGTTGAGCTTCTGTCAGCTTTAACTGACAGAAGCTCAACTTCTGTCTCTGCCATCTCTGCTGCTTTTTTCACGTAATACTCTTTAACATCTTTTAACCCTCCAAGATCGCGCCTAATTTCTATTTCTAAATCTTCAAGTTTGGTCTCATATTTAGTTGAATTTATTTTTAATGCATTAAGTTTGTTGCTTATTTCATTAATTTCATTTTGCGCTAACTGCATTTTTTTCTGTAATGACAACAACATATTTCTTTTTTCTTCTTCTTGGGCTGATAAATTACTAATTACAATTTTAATCTCATTGATTTTAGTATCAATTTCTGATAATTGCTGTTTTAAGTTTTGTTTTTCTTTCTCTCGTTGCTCCCCCTGTTTCAATAACAAAACGTCTTGATGCTTTGAAATATCCAAAGATTTTAATTTTTGATTAATTGCTTCCAATTCTTCTTCTGTTTTTTTTCTTTCATTAAATAAAATTTGATTCTTTTCTGTTTGAGAAAAAATTTTTAAATAATTTTCATTAATTTCAGCTGTAATTTTTTCTTTATCTTTAGCAAAAAATGCTAACTTTTGATGAATTTTATTTATTTCATGTTTTTGATCCGTATTTTCTGATAATTGTAATAACTGTATAGTTTCTTGCTTGATTTGCGCAATTAATTCTTTAATTTTTTTAATATCTTCCTGAGTTTCTAATTCTTTTAATTTTGTCAAAATATTTTTAATTTTGCCATTAATTTTTGCAATATTTTGACCGCCATTTTCTCCTGACAAAGTTAATAAAATATGATTTAAGTTATTAATTTGTTGATCTATGTCTTGTTTTTTATTTTGCAATCCCTCTGATTTACTTTTTTCGTTTGTAATATTTTTTTCTATTACCTCCATGTCTTTATAAATATTTTGTGTTTGTTTTTCAAGGTCTGTTTTTTTATTTCGTAGCCATGATAAATCAAATTTTCCTTGAGATTCAAGTTTAATTTCCATTTGAGCATCTAATTTAACGATTTGTTCTGTAATTTTATCTTTTTGAATTTGCAATTGACCAAGCTCTTCCTGCGCTTTATTAAATTCCTGTCCAATACTCCCCCATTGTTCAGCCTTATTCATTTCATTATTTAGCTGCTGATTTTTTTTCTCTTTTTCAAATTTTATTTTTTCCAATTCTAAAAATTCATTATTAAACTGGCTAAATTGATTGTTAATATTGTGCCATATTTTTCCATAATAATTTATTTGCAATTTTTTTAATTCAGTTTTAATTTCATCTCTTTTTTTTAATTTACTCACTTGTTTTGTTAAACTGTTTAGCCGTGGCCTGATTTCCATTAACAGCATATTGGCTTGATTTATATTTTCATAGCTTATTCGCAGTTTATTTAATGATTCATCCCGCTTTATCTGAAATTGCCTTACACCGGTTGCTTCATCAAAAAACTCTTTTCTTTCAGATAAAGTGGTATTTAAAAATCCTTCAACCATGCCTTGGCCAATTACGCTGTAAGTTTTTTGCCCAACATTCGCTTTTGCCAACATAATCTGAATGTCTGATAAACGCGCGCGACTATTATTAATTAAATATTCACTATCTCCATTTCGAAACAATCTACGAGTTAAAATAATTTCAGAATAATCAATGGGCGCTCTTTTGCTTTCATTATTTAAAAACAACGAAACTTCAGCCAAGCCAAGTTTATTTTTTTTATCTGATCCGGCAAAAATAACATCTTCGCCTTTTTTTCCACGCAAAACTTTCATGCTTTGCTCTCCCAAAACCCATCTAACCGCATCGGCTATATTTGATTTACCAGAACCATTAGGTCCGACTATTGCCGTAATACCCCATTTATCCTTATCTAACATTCCTGGAAAAACCAAGGTATTTTTTTTAGCAAAAGATTTAAAACCATTAATTTCTAATTTTTCTAGGTACATAAGATAAAAAATTTTCAATTTTCAATTTTCAATTTTCAATGTTTAAATTTTCAATGTTTGAAACTAATATTCTAGTCTC
>JAHJJO010000011.1 GCA_018822835.1 Patescibacteria group bacterium | reverse complement strand
TTTAATCAACCAATTTTCCAAACTACCCGGGATTGGACCAAGGGCCGCTGAAAGGCATGTGTTTTATTTATTAAAACAAACAGACGAAGAACTACAAAATTTTTCTAAATATGTGCTAGAATTAAAGAATAATATAACAATTTGCCAAAATTGTTTTGCTATTTCAGAAAATAACCCTTGTCTAATTTGCTCTGACACAAAACGCAATCAAACTATATTATGCATTGTTTCTAATTCGCGAGATATGTTGACAATTGAATCAACAAGACAGTATGGCGGACTTTATTTTATTTTAGGAGGAATAATTAGCGCTGTTCAAAATATAAACCCCGCGCAACTTAATATTAAACAATTAATCAATAAATTACAACAAGGTAATATTCAAGAAATTATTATAGCTTTAAATTCAACTGTTGACGGTGAGACCACTGCAATGTATTTGGTTAAATTATTAAAATCTTTAAAATTAAATAACATTAAAATTACCCGTTTAGCCAAGGGGCTACCAATGGGTTCTGACATAGAATATGCTGATGAAATAACTTTAAGTAATGCGTTAAAATACAGAAACCAAGTTAGTTGAAAGTTATAAACTAAATTCTTATGTTTCAACAAATCATCGCCTTAATAATAATAATTTTTTTTATTTCTAAATTATTTTGGCAAAAGAAAAAACAGCAAATCAAGCGCAATGAATTTAGTTTTTGGATTATTTTTTGGGCTTTATCCGGAATTGCTGTTTTATTTCTTAAAAAAATTGATCAATTGGTGTCAAATTTAGGTTTTTCCAGCTCAGGAATTGATATTTTATTTTACATAGCGGTAATTATTTTATTTTATTTTATCCTGAAATTAAGATTAAAATTTGAAAAAATGAACAAAAACATCACGAAGATTGTAAGGGAAATAGCGTTGAAAAATGCAAAAATCAAAATGCAAAATGACAATTAAATAAAATTTTCAATTTTCAATAATCAAGTTTCAATTCACCCTGTTAAATAATTTTTATAAAATAAAAATTGCTTCGCATTTAACAGGGTAAATAATTTTGACCATCCTCAGTTTTTAACTTAGAAAACTGGGGATGGTCAAAATTCCTGCTCTGCAGGATTTAACATGGTGAATTGATTATTGATACTTGATAATTGATTATTGATTCTTAATTTGTCATTTTGCATATTGCATAGCGCGTTATGCGTTATGCGTTATGCGTTATGCGAAAAAAAATTGCTCAAATAATCTGCGCTTTTCCTCCATATGAAGGCGGTATGGGAAACAGCGCTTATCATTTTGCCAAATTTTTATCTAAACATGGTCATGACGTGACCACTTTTACCCCATTAGATAGCAAACATCTAACGGGGTTTACTGTTGGTAAAAAAATTAATTGCTCAAACACTACAACTTTTAATAAAGTAATTGCATTAAAACCATTTCTTAAATATGGGCATGGGGCGTTTCTTCCTCAATTATTTTGGCATTTAAAAAATTTTGATATTATTTATTTACATTATCCATTTTTTGGCGCGGCAGAAATTATATGGTTGTTTAAAATAATTTACGGCAAAAAAAAGAAACTTATTATACATTATCACATGGATGTTAGATGGCATTCAATGTTATTTAAAATATTAAGCATTCCATCAAGATTAATTCAAAATTCATTATTTAAAAAAGCAGACATGGTTATTTCTAATAGTTTAGATCTTGTTAAATATGGAATGGTTGCAAATTTTTACAAAAAACATCCTGATAAATTTTGCGAAATTCATTATGGAATAGACAGCGAAGTTTTTAAATTTGATGATTCAAAATCTTACAATAACCAACAAAAAACTATTTTATTTGTTGGCGGGCTTGATAGCGCTCATTATTTTAAAGGCATTGAAATTTTACTTCAAGCAGTATCTAAATTACAAATTTCAAATTATAAAGTCCTAATTGCTGGAGGTGGAGATTTGCAGCCAAAGTATGAAGAGCAGGCTAAAAAATTGAATGTAGATAATAGAGTATTTTTTTTAGGCAAGGTTCCTAATCAAAAATTACCTGAAATTTATCAACAAGCTGACTTGTTTGTTTTGCCATCAATAAAAAATGAATCTTTTGGCATAGTTTTACTTGAAGCAATGTCTTGCGGAGTGCCTGTGATTGCTTCAAATTTGTTTGGAGTAAGAACTGTTTTTCAAAATAACATTCAAGGATTGTTGGTTGAACCTGGAAATGTTGATGATTTGAAAAATAAAATAGAGCAGGTTTTATTTGATGATAAACGATTAGAACAAATGGGAATGGCGGCGAGAAAATGGGTTAGAGAAAACTATAGCTGGGAAAAAGCAGGCAATGAATTAAATCAAGTTATGTTCAATGTTTAAAAGGCATAAAATAGAGTAGCTGCCGGGCAACTACTCTGCTTTATGCCTTTATTTATAATTCAAAATAATTTTAATTACTTCATCCGTAGCTTGGTTTAGTTTGCCATCCTGATTAATAACTTCATAATCATACAACTTTTTATATTTCATCCATTCTTGAGTGTACTTTTGCCTTGTTTGAACATATTGTTTGGAAACATTAGCTCTTTTTTTAATTCTTTGTTCTAAAATTTTTATTGGCGCGTTGATTAAAATAGCTGGAATATTTTTAAATAATTTTTTTGCCGATATAACGCCCTGATATTCAATTTTCCAGATCCCTATTTTGTTGCTATTAATTACGCGATTAATTTCATTATGCGTAACTCCATAGTAATGGTTGTTATACGCTAAAGCATATTCAAAAAATTTATTGTCTTTTATGTTTTTTAAAAACTTTTGTTTGGATATAAAATAATAAGGTTTTTTTTGAAATTCTCCATGTCGCATTGATCTAGTAGTTGTTGTAATTACTTTTTCAATTGATAGTTTTTTTTCTAAAATAGAAATAATACTATCTTCTCCAGCGCCTGATGGTCCTGAAATTATAAATAAATTATTGAACATACTTACCTTTAACATAAAGTATCCGCGTAAATCTGCGTAGCTATCTGCGTTTACCCCATTAGATAATTTCATATCTAACGGGGTTTATTCGCCTATATGCTGCGCTGATATACGCAGATGACAACGCAGAGAAACGCAGAAAATAATATTTTGCAACTCAAAAAAATTATATCTTATACTTTAATAACGGCGACAATATCCATTCTAAAAATCCGCCTATCATATTAGTCATAATAAGCATTCCAATAAAGCACGCTATTATTCCTATAATTTTATATCCAAACCGTGATCCTCCAGCTGTGCCGAAATGTTTTTCAAAAAAATTAATTCTGCCAAAAAATCTAAGAAATGCTTCTGATTTTATAACTATTAAAGCGCCTATTATTGTTATTATTATTCCAAAAATAATGTTCATAAAAAATAGTTGAATAGTTAATTAGTTAATTAGTGAATTAGTCTATAATCACGCTTAACCCTGAATAACTAATTAACTAATTAACTAAAGGCTTTTTCAATGGCTTGAATATTTTTAGTTATTATTTTACTTCCTTTTTTATAAAATTTTTGTTTAATTCCAGTTTTTAATGCTGTTAAACTTATTAAATTTGTAATTTTTATAAAAGCGCCGAGCATTACTGTGTTAACAATGTTTTTGCCAATAACATCTAAAGCTATTTTAGTTGCGTCAATGACATAAAATTTATAATTGAACGCTAAAGATTTGTAAGCCTCAAATTTCTTAGAAGTATTTAAAATAATTATAGTATTTTTATTGCATCCTTTTGTTATGTCAACAGAAGAATTAATTAATGAAGGATCTTGAATAATTAAAATATCAGGAACATAAATATGTTGTTTTGTTCTGATAAATTTATTGCTAATACGCGCATAAGCTTCAATTGGCGCGCCTGTTCTCTCCACTCCAAAAGATGGAAATGCCTGCGCATATTTTCCATCTTCAAAAGCGGCTATAGCAATTAATTCAGCCGCAGTAACGACGCCCTGCCCTCCACGACCATGAATTCTTATTTGAGTCATGACTTAATTATAATTTATAATTATTACAAAGTCAAAAAAAATTATTCCACAACTTCAACCTTAGCAATTTTAACTCCAAATTTTATAGCGTCTTTTTTATTAATCATCCAAACATCCACTTTGTTAGAATGCCTTTTATGCATTCTGTCGCGAACTATAAAAATTTTATCGCCGAATAAATTAGGAATGCGAATTTTTGTGCCAAATTTTAAAAAATTAGTCGCGACTGTATCTTCCTTGCCATGCTTACAAACATTAAATCCATTAGCAGTGATGCAAGGCGAGCTATCGGTTTGCGCTTTTTCTGAATTATACGCTGTTATTACTCGTTTGTCAGCGCTTTGTGTTTTTAATAAATCATTTTTTATATTTTTTTTAATTACTTTTTTATCCAAAACAGAAAATTTTAAAGA
>JAHJJO010000095.1 GCA_018822835.1 Patescibacteria group bacterium | reverse complement strand
GCATCATATCTGTCAACAGCATAAAAAACAGAAGCGCGATACGCTCCTACTTTATCAGCTAAACCATATTTGCTATTCAGATATTCTTCAATCAACCCGGCTGATTTATTTTTATATTGAGGAAAGCTGATTGTTTCAACTGGATAATTATTTTGTTTTAATTTATTCACTAACAAATCAGTCTGCGTTGCTTTTCCAGATCCATCAGTCCCGTCTATTACTATAAATTTACCTTGTTTCATAAACACACGAAAATTAACGAAAAAACAACGAAATTAACGAAAATATATTTATTAATTAAAATAATTTAGAATGCGACCCTAATCTTAAAAAATAAATTACAGAATTTTTTTTATCTATTTCATAAATCAATAATACATCTGGTTTAATATGGCATTCATAACAATTTTTAAATTCACCTTTTAGTTTATGGTTTTGATATTTAATTTCTAAATTTTTATTATCAGCCAGCAAATCAATAATACATTCTAACTCCAATAAATTCAAATTATTGTTACGGCTAATTTTTTTAAGATCTTTTTTAAACTTAGCTGAATATTTTAAATTATACATAAACTATAATAGTGCATCTTTAATAAGGTTATGTCCTGACTTAAATCTTTTATTGCTATTTCTTGCTTCTATCATAGCTTCTTTTAATTCTCTGGATTTTTTTAAAGTAAAACCGTTCACGTCTCTTATTTCATAAGGAAGCGTGCCTGCATTAATAATTTGTTTGAGCAGCATTTTTATCGCGGAACTAAGATCTAATCCTAAATTTTCTAAAATTTTTTTTGCCTGCGATTTAGTTTTAGAATCAATTCTGATTTGAATTTGATCTGTTTGTTGAGTAATAGTTGACATATATTTTTATTGTATTGCATTTGCATTAAGTTGTCAATACTTTTTTATTCAATCATTTTGTAAATTTTTTTACTCACCTCCTTAATACTTAGCATGCCATTAATTTTTTTATATACCTTCCTTTTTTTATAATAATTAATTAATAACGCTGTTTGCGAATGATATGCTCGCAATCTTTTTTTTACAGCATCTTTTTCATCATCTTTTCTAACACTTAATTTGCTATTGCACAAATCACAGATACCATCCGTTTTTGGCGGGTTAAATTTTAAGTGATAAATTTTTTCGCATTTAACGCAAATTCTTCTTTGGCTTATTCTTTTTACAGCTTCTTCATCGCTAATCCAAATTTCTAATGCCAAAGTAGTATTTATTAATTTATCTAAAAATTTTGCTTGTGTCAAATTTCTTGGATAGCCATCCAAAATAAAACCAGCCCTACAGTCTTTGGCGGATAACCGTTTTTTAAGTACTTTATTAGTAATAATATCAGAAATCAGTTTGCCTTGTCTGACTATATTTTTTATTTTTTTACCTAAAGCAGTTTGTTTTTTAATTTGTTCACGAAAAATACTGCCAGTTGAAATGTGCGGTATATTTAATTTTGCGCTTAAAACTTTTGCCTGAGTTCCCTTGCCAGAACCCTGGGGACCGAAGATCATATAACGTGGAACGCATAACGTGGAACGCATAACGTTATGCGTTATGCGTTCCACGTTATGCGAGATTTGCTTATGTAATTCTTTAAAACTGCCATTATTATCTATTGCATACTTTGCTTTTTGCATTACTAAAGGAATTTTTAAATCAGCTTCTTTTTTTTCATCATCTAAAAATTCTTTATAAGTTTTTTTTGTGTCGCCTAAATTTTCATTTCGCTGAACAAGTCGTTTATATCTTATTTTTGGTTTAACTATTATTTTAAAAAGTAGAAAATGATCCAATTTTTTTAAATATTTAATATCATCCATTCTTCTGATTCCGTCAACTACTATAATTTTATTTTTATCATTTTTAACATCTCGGGCTATAACTTTAGCTAAAACATCTTCACCAAAATTTGTTCGCAAAATTGTTGATAAAGTTTGTAAGCTTGTTCTGTCAATTTTATAATATAATCTATTTAAAATATCCCTTAAAATAATTGAAAATTTATGTGTATTAGCGTTATATTTTTTTTTAAAATATTGCGCAACCGTTCCTTTACCGCAAGCACTTAATCCAACAAGTCCTATTATTATTTTTTGTTTTTTGTTTTTCATATGATTTGCACTTCGTTATGCGTTATGCACTATGCGTTATGCGAGAAAGTCATCTCTCATCCCCGCTCCCTGTCAATACTCCTCTGCTTTGTCTGGAAGATAATTTTTTAATATTATCTTCAGCAATTTGATCAAGCGAAATATTTAATTCAGTTGCTAATTGCGAAACATACCATAAAACATCGCCTAATTCTTTGCTAATTTCTTTTTTAGTTAAATTATTAATTATCCCATTTTGATCTCGTAAAACTTTTTTAATTTTATCCGCAACTTCACCAGCTTCTCCTGCCAAACCTAAAGTTGGATAAATAAAATTATTTCCTTTATCAGGATAAACAGCTGTTTTATTAGATTGAGTTTGATATTGGTTAAAAGTCATAGTAATCAATTTACAATTAACAATGAGCAATTATCAATTAATTAATCTTGATTAATTGTTAATTGATCATTGACAATTGCCAATTGACTGAATGTCTTGCAATCCTCGCCTTACATCCCAATCATCTAGATCTAAATCAGAATGTAATAATAAATTAGGAAATTCTTGTCTGAGTGCATAATGCATTTTATGGGCAATTTTTCTAAGAGTGGGGTGGACTAATTTGCCTGCGCGCAATTCAACGACATACACTACAGCTGGCAAACTATAAGTTGTTCGGCATGCAACATTAAAACCCATAGCAATATAATATTGGCGAATTTCAGGAGTAGTATTTAATTGATTAATATTATTAATTTGTTTTTGAATTAAATTTTTAGCTTCTATTTTTAAATCATCAGGCAGTTGCTCTAAATACCAAGAATTAAATTCTAAATTAGCAGTTAATAATGGCATGCGACAAATTCCATTCCTGTGTCTTTGAATGTCTCTAAATGACCCAAAATCAAGCAAAAAATCAAAAGTAATATTGCCTAATTCAGTTAAAAATGTAGGTAAATTAGTTTTAATTGGACGCGCTTTAATTGCGCTTGAATATTGATTTAAATCTAAATTGGAAATATTTGTCTTGTAGGAAAAATTAAAATTAGACATCCGATGTCCAAAAACAGCCCAGCCCCAG
>JAHJJO010000094.1 GCA_018822835.1 Patescibacteria group bacterium | reverse complement strand
ATTGAAAGATGTTGCCTCGGCATGGTATTTTTCCGCAATTTTGAAGGCATTTTTAAAATCGCACGCCAGCGTCCGCTCGGCAATGCGGAAATTCGAACCAATCTTTTTAAGAAAATCCCGCCCAGCTCCTCGCGAGGGGCTGGGTTCTTGTTGAGCATATTTTTCGGCTTGGTTGGCCTCTTTTAGAAAGGCAATGGCAAGTTCGAACCGATTATTGCTCTTTCGCCCAAAAGCGGATATTTTTTCTTCCAAATCTTTTTTAGAGAGAATGAGCCTGTGCTTTTTAGCGGTATATTCCGCTTGCGACAAATTGCCGTCCAACTGCAAGTCAAGCAAGCGATCAAGTTTTGTTTCTATCTCTACCAGTTCATTTCTCGCTTTTTGAGCGAAAGAGCTTTCCGCTTGGGCGATTTTCATTTTTTCATTTTCAAAATAATTAATTGAAGCATTCGCCGCAGGCGAACGACGACGAAGCAATCTTGTTTTGTCTAAGCATAAGATTGCTTCGTCGCTACATTCGCTTCGCTCATTTCGCTCCTCGCAATGACAGCGTTTTTGGACGTTTTGTAATTTACAATAATTAGTAATAATCGCAAAGATAGAAATAAAAAAAGGATGCGTCATCGTCAATCTCTCTAATCTTTAGATAAATTTAAAAACTATTTTTATTAAGAGATTATGGTAGATTAATTGGATAAGAGCCTCGGAAAGACTCATGAGATAGGTAAAATTCTTTGGTCCCTGTTCATGATGCAATAACCAATAAATTCATTGCAGTAACTAATTTGGAATCTTTCGTTATCAGGCGTTTTGATAATAAGTTGTAACATTTTATCCTCCTTTTCATTTTTTCACGGTCTTTGCCGTGATTTTTTAATTTAAACAAATATTTGCAGAAATGTCAATACTTGATATGATAAAAGCATAGAATACACACATAACACATAACGCATAACGCATAACGTTACGCGTTACGCGTTACGCGCTATGCGTTTCAGATATCTAAAATATATATTTTTTACTTTTATAGCAACGCTGTTTTTACTGTGTATTTTTTCTATTCCTTATGTTTTGAGCATTAAACAAATTTATAGCAACAGCATGGAAGGGAAAAAGAATTTAGAACAGGGGGTTGATTTAATAAAATCGCAAAATTTAAAGCATGCAATAATTTTATCTCAAACAGCGGAAAAAGGTTTTAGTTCAGCTACTAATGAATTGCAGGATTTAAAAAATAGTTTTTTAATTTCGCGCATTTCTTATTTAGAATCGCAATGTAATAATCTTCAATATTTAATTAAAACTGCTGAGATTTTAAGTAAAGCCGCACAACAAAGCGCACGCATTGGCGAAGAATTAAAAAATATATTAGAAGGCAATGTAAGCTCTAATTTTTTTAGCTGGACAGAGCAAGAAAAAAATAAAGTATTAAAATTAATTTATGAATCAGGTCCTGAATTAAATGGAATTAAAGCCAATTTAGATTTAGCTCTTTTAAATTTAGAAAAAATTCAAAATAAAGGACTGATAAAATTGCTGTTCAAAAAAATTGAACAGTTAAAAATTCAGTTATCTTATAGCACTACAATAATTTCTAAAATAATTCCAATAGCAGAAATTTTTCCTGCTTTGGCGGGATATCCTGAGCAAGCAAATTATTTGGTATTATTTCAAAACAGCGATGAATTAAGACCAACAGGCGGTTTTTTGGGAAGTTACGGTATTTTAAAAACAAAAAATGGAAATATCATAGAATTTGACACCGATGACATTTACAATCTTGACAGACAGGCTGAAAACATTTTAAGCATTGCCCCTCCTGATGCGTTTAGAAAATATATGGGGATGAATAAATGGTTTATACGAGACGCTAACTGGTCGCCAGACTGGCCAACATCAGCAAAAAAAATTGACTGGTTTTATGAACAAGAAAGCAAATTTTTAGACAAGAAAGACTCGACTGATATAGACGGCGTTATCGCCATAACACCGCAATTTGTTGCTGATTTAATAGCTATAGCGGGAACTGTTGTTATTAACAATGAAGAATTTAATCAAAATAATTTTAGAGAATTATTGCAATATAAGGTTGAAAAAGAATATGCGGAACTTGGTTTGCCAAAACATCGCAGAAAAGAAGTAATTGGAAAAATTCTTCAAGAATTAAAAATAAAATTATTTGACTTGCCTTCTGAACGTTGGCCAGAAATAATTAATGTAATTAATAAAAATATTGCAGAAAAAAACATTTTAGTGTTTTTTAAAAACATAGAACTTCAAAAATTATCTGAAAATATTGGCATTGCCGGGGAAGTAAAAAAAGTAATTAACAGCGATTACTTAATGGTTGTTGACGCTAATTTAAGATCTCTAAAAACCGATGCTGCAATGAAAAAAAACATTGAATATAATCTTGAACAAAACAACGACGGACTATTTGTTCAATTAAAAGTTAATTACAAGCATCAAGGAGGTGCTGATTGGAAAACTTCAAGATACAGAAGTTGGACGCGCATTTATGTTCCATTGGGTAGCAAATTAATAAGCGCGGAAATGAATAACGTAAAATTAGATGATAATATCGAAATTAAAAACGAATTAGATAAAACTTATTTTGGTGTTTTTATTTCAATTGAACCAGGCAGCGCTGGCTCTTTATTGTTAAAATACAAACTTCCTGACAGTTTATTGGATGAATTAATAAAAAATAAAAAATATAATTTATACATACAAAAACAACCTGGAAATAGGACGGGAGAATTAATAGTTAATATGAACTTTACAGAGCCAATACAGCTATATTCCCCAGAAGAATTTAACATTAAAGAGAATAATAATATTCAATGGAAAAGCGATTTAATGGTTGACAAAGAATTTAAAATACGAATTAAATAATGATTTAAGATTTAAGATTTAAGAATAAATTATAGACATCACATCTCCCGCATGTTTGAGCTCGCCTAATCGGACGTGGCAAGCGTGACAGACCCCGCATGTTTAACGGGGCAGGCAGAAACCGTGCCAAAAAAATAAAAAACCGTTCAATTGTCATTCCCACGAAAGTGGGAATCCAGCTTTGACGCTTCTATGGCTGGATTCCCGTTTGCACGGGAATGACAAAAAGGACGTATTGTTATAATGTGCGACAAATAAGTGCAGAGTCATAGTGTTCTTAAGATTTATGTTGATATGTTAATATGTTGAAATGCTAATATGCCCTCGCTGGCACTTGATAATAATCTAAAATAAATTTAGCTATTTTACCAAATAATGGCGCAGCGGAATCAGCGGCGTATTTAATATTTTTTAGATTATCTAATTTAACTAACATAACAAATTTAGGATCATCAACAGGAGCAAAGCCAATAAAAGTATGAATAGTTTGATCTCCATAGCCGCGTTTTTCCAATGAAGCAACTTGCGCAGTACCTGTCTTCCCAGCAATGTAATAATTTTTAACACCCGCTTTTTTTGCATGCCCGTTTTCAATTACATTAGCCAACATTCCTGAAACCAACGCAGATGATTTTTCAGAAATTACTCTTCTTCTCTGTTGTGGCTTAGTAATGCTTTGACCACCATTGCTGTGAATAATTTTTTCAACAACATACGGCTTCATTAAAATTCCGCCATTAGCAATAGCAGCGTATGCAGTAATTAATTGTAATGGAGTTGCAGAAATTCCTTGTCCAAAAGAAGCTACTGCCGCATCAATCGGTTTAATATAATCTGTTGTTAAATTATTAATATTGCCAAAACTTTCTGTTTCTAATTCAATACCTGTTTTCTCGCCAAATCCAAATTTTTTTACATAGTCAGAAAAAATGTTAAATCCAATTTGTTTCATGGCAAAAATAGCGCCTGTATTTAATGATTGTTCTAAAACAGTGTTCATGTTAACAATGCCATAACCGCCATGAGTTTCATAATCAGAATTTTTAATCGGCTTTGGCCATCCTTCAATCATAATTTGCCCCTTGTCTTCATAAGTGGTTTGCGGAGTTATCTTTCCATCATTAAGCGCCGCCACAATTGTTATACTTTTAAATACCGAGCCAGGTTCATATTGGTCAAAAATGCTCGGATTATTAAAGATTTTAATATCTTCAATATTTTGATAATTATTTGGGTTAAAATCAGGCCATGAGCACATTGCAATTATTGCTCCAGTAAACGGTTCCATAACTATTACGCTTCCTTTGTCAGCTCCATACATCATTGCTGTTTTATTTAATTCTTCGCATGCTGTAAATTGAATTGAATGGTTAATTGTAAGAATTAAATTTCTTCCATTCTTTGGTTTTATGTATTCTCTGTTATTTACAATAATAATATTTCTTTGCGCGCTTTGTTCTGTTTTAATAGATCCATACTCACCGGATAATTCGTCATTAAAAAATCCTTCTAAACCATATTTTCCTTTCTGTTCAATATCTTCATTGCTTACAAATCCTAAAATATGCGAACCAAGATTATTTTCAGGATAATAACGATAAACCATCATAACATAAGAAATTCCATTAAATATTATTGGCTTTTTTTGATCATCATTTTTTAAAAATATTTTTTCATTGTCAAAAATTAAATCATCTGGATTAATTTTTTCATTTTCATTGCTTAGCAAGGCGGAATATAATTTTTTTAAACCATCTTCATCAACTTTCTTCTTAATCGGCTCATAAGGATCATTTTTTTTGTTTAATAT
>JAHJJO010000010.1 GCA_018822835.1 Patescibacteria group bacterium | reverse complement strand
TTTAGCATTTTTTGAATTTGTCACAAAATCAGCTAAAGCAACATTATCAAACATTCCGCTTCCGCGTTGCTTTATAAAATCTTTAAGCCAATTTGCAACAGTTGGGCTATGTGCCTTCGCGTCCAAAACAAATTCTTTATGAGTTAATTTTTCTTGGCTGCTCAATAAAATTTTATTAATCTCTTCTTTAAAACCTTCTTTATTAAAAAGTAAATAAACTAAACCTCCATTTAGATTAACCACTGCCCCTCTTGAGCCTTCTTTTAAAATATCCGCTAAATGATTTTGGAATAAATAAATTGTTGCGTTTTTTTCTTCTTCAGGATTTACTAATTCTTCATGTTTTTTGATTAATTGGTCTAATAATTTAAACTTTTCATCCTCAATCTCTTCAATAAAATCATCAACATATTCTTGATATTTTTCTAAATATCCTCCTCTATTTTTTATCTCTTGTTTTACATCTATATTGTTTAAATATCTATCTATTGGTAAAAATATCATACCTAAATAATCAAGCGTTGTCCATTTTACTATTTCGTCTTCAAAATTTAATTTAATTTTAATAATTTTTTCTAAATCATTAAAATTAAAATCCGCTAAAGTTATTTGGTCTAACAATTCGCCTAAATCATCTATTGTAATATTGTATCTTTTATTAAGTTCATCCAACGCTTTACCTAAACTTTTGGATTCATAAAAAAACTGCACTTCTGCTGGAAGTTGTGAAATTTTAATTAAAAATTGTTGAAATTGATTTGCCATAAATTAAATTAAAACCCTAAATCACCGCTTACAGATCTGGCAATTCCATTTTTTCTATTCCCCAACTGATTCTGTACTACCTGTGATAAATTGCTTTTATTGATAGCCACAGCGTCTTGCAATGCTTTAATGCGTTCCGCTTTGCCTGACTTTAGAACATCATTAAGCTGGGCTAAAGTTAAACTTTGAGTGAATTTCTTTTTATTAGCTGACGCGCCTGGACCAAAAGCCGTGTTAATATTGGTTACATGCGCAAGTTTTTCTTGGGCTTTATAATTATTAGAGCCTTGTAATGCTCTTATAACAGCGCTTTGCTTGCCATCATTAAGTTCCTTAAACTGACTGATAAATTTACTTGTTTTTAATCCTTCGGATAATTGATCTATACTAAGAGCCAAAGATTTTCCATCTATATCTTTCATTGTGTGAGATCCATCCTCGTATTGCTCTTCAACAAGTCTTTCTGCTTTAGCTTTGTCTGCAAGGTTAGAACTTTTTAAATCTACAAAAGGTTTAGTAGCTCCAGGATAATTTTTATCCAAAAGCGCATCCACTTGACCCATCAACTTTTTATCCCCTCCAAATGTTGTGTTAATCTCCTCACGTTTTCTTTGAGCAGTTTTTAAATTAATTAATTTTCTGCTCATTGCCTCCATAGCTGCTGCGGAACGAACAAAAGTGCTTTTAGTAGCATCATCCATAGTTGCCAAAACAGTATCGCCATTATTTAGTTTCATTTCTTCTTTTTTGTCTCCAACTTGTTTAGTAATATAATTGGTAGTTAAATCCAAATCGTCTTTCCCCGCGTCTTTTATCGTTTGTCCTACCACTGGAATGCCAACTCCACCAGCCAGCGCGCCTGCACCCATTCCTGCAAGCACTGCTAGAGGACTTAAACCGCCAGTCGCCATTGCTCCCATTGTTCCTCCAACAACTCCCAATCCTATTTTTGCCGCTGTTTTGCAAAGTTTTTGTTTTGTTTTTATATCATTAATTTTTGTCTGTTTTGCATCAACGTTACTTTCGTGATCTTTTTCTACAACGTCGTGTATTTCATGATCGTCAAAACTTTGAAGTGTTTGATGCCACTTTTCATTATCCTTTGGATCTTGCATTTCTTCGTACCACCTACCTTCTTCATTCGTATACCGACGTTTTCCCGCTTGACCTTCATGAATAAACAAGTTTTTATTTTTTATGTTTTTTTGATTTTCTGCAAATGTATTATCATCACTATCAATGTCATTTTTAAGCTCTTTAATTCTTCTATCTCCTCCTCCTGAGAACCTTGATGTTAAGCGATCGCCAACCCATGACCCTGCTTTACCAACCCTTCCCATTGTCGCTTCTTGCTTCTTGCCAATGTATCGCCTTATTGCTGCTGCCCTATTCCTAGCTTTTTCATCGCGTGTAGCTTTCCCAGCAGCTAAATACGCTTTAGCTGTTTTTTCAACAACGGAATAACCTGATATTCGCTTCACCGCGCCCAGCCCTCCTGATCCCACTCCTTTAACCATTCCCAATCCCTTTCCCGCAATCTGTCCTGCCGCGCCGCCCATTTGCTGGGCAACCATCATTCCGCCAATTAGCAGGGCAATGGTAATAATGTATTTTTGAAAATTTACATCTTTAAAAAATTCGCTACCACCGACGCTAACTGATTCACCTTCTATTGTATATTCTTGCCCTCTTTTT
>JAHJJO010000093.1 GCA_018822835.1 Patescibacteria group bacterium | reverse complement strand
GCGCAGAATAAACTGCATTTTGCCATTACCAGTAAAACCGCGGCGGAAATAATCAGCGAACGGGCAAATAACAAAAAACCGAATATTGGACTTACCACATGGAAATACGCGCCGAAAGGAAAAATCAGAGAAACTGATGTCGTGATTGCTAAAAATTATTTAGAAGAAAAGGAATTAGACAAGTTGAACAGAATTGTTGATATGTATTTAAGTTTTGCCGAGATGCAAGCGGAAAAAGGCAGAGTTATGTATATGAAAGACTGGGTGAAAAAATTAGACGCTTTTTTAAAATTTAATGAGCGGGAAATTTTAGAAAACGCTGGGAAAATAAGCCATGAAGTAGCTGAAGCGCTTGCGTTGGGCGAGTATGAAAAATTCAGAGCAGAGCAAGATAAAAACTATGTTTCTGATTTTGATCGTGAAGTTAAAAAATTATTAGACGCTAAAAACAACAAAAAATAATATGAAAATTGAATTACATAAAATTTCAATTCGTAAAGTAATCGCCGGTTATAAAGATAGCGCCGAGGAGGGCGTGGTAGCGTATAATGATAAACTAGATATCCGTCCAAAATATCAACGCGAATTTGTGTACAAAGAAAATCAGCGCGATGCCGTGATAAAAACAATCAAAAACAGCTTTCCGTTGAATGTGATGTATTGGATGATTAGAGAAGATGGCGGTTACGAAGTGCTGGACGGTCAACAGCGCACTATTAGCATAGGGCAATATGTAAACGGCGATTTTTCGCTAAACGACCGCTTTTACCATAACTTGACTGATGAGGAACAAAATCAGATTTTGGATTATGAACTGATGATTTATTTCTGCGAGGGCACGGACAAAGAGCGGTTGGACTGGTTTAGAATCATCAATATCGCTGGCGAGAAATTGACTGATCAAGAAATTCGCAACGCGGTTTACACTGGACCATGGTTGAGCGACGCTAAACTGAAATTTAGCAAATCAAACTGCGCGGCATATCTTCTAGTAAATGATGGCGGACAATTAGTGAATGGGTCACCAATACGCCAAGAGTATTTAGAAACCGCGCTTTCGTGGATTAACAACGGCAAGATAGAAGATTATATGGCTAAACATCAACATGATCAAAGCGCTGAAGAATTGTGGCAGTACTTTCAAGACATGATCGCATGGACGCGAAAGACTTTTACGAATTATCGCCGAGAAATGAGCAGTGTGCAGTGGGGCGAGTTGTATAACCAATTTAAAAATAAAAAATTTGATTTAAAGAAACTGGAAAAGGAAATAACCGAGTTGATGCAAGATGAAGATGTAACAAAAAAATCCGGAATTTATTCCTATATTTTAACTAGAAATGAAAAATTCTTAAATATCCGCGCTTTCACCGACAAGATGAAGCGAGAAGCGTATGAGAGGCAAAAAGGCATTTGCAAAAAATGCAAAGAACATTTTGAAATAGAAGAAATGGAAGCGGATCATATTACTCCTTGGCACGAAGGCGGAAAAACGACATTAAAAAATTGCCAGATATTATGCAAGCAATGTAATCGAACTAAATCCGGGAAATAAAACAATAGGCACGCAAAAAGAAGTAGAACAAATGATTTTAGCGTCAAATAAGCAAGATTGCTTTTTTGCAGTAAAATTGGTATTATAGGAGTATAAATAGTTACCTATGATTAAAAAAATGAATCAAAAAGATATGGTCAGTAAGGTCGCAACAAAGCGCGTTTTAGATTAAAACACCGCTGCGTTTAAGGTTTGCGATACTTACAAGAGAACTGCCGACAATTATAGAGCGCGCGGAGTTTGCGTCTAGAAAAAGAGCAATTTTTAAATCCGACACCGGCTCCACGCTTAATTTTGAAATCAATGAACAATTACAAACTATTATTATTTATTATATCGGGATTTGAATTTTAGCGTCTATTTGCGAACACAGATAAATGCAGATAAAAATACCGAAATTTATCTTTATGAACATCGCAATTAATGGCTTTGGCAGAATTGGCAGAGCCGTTTTTAAAATTTTATTAGATAAAAAAAGAAATATTAATATAGTAGCAATTAATGATTTGGCTGACACAAAAATTTTAGCTCATTTATTAAAGCATGATTCTTGTTATGAAAAATATCAAAAAACTGTAAACAGCGTAGCCGATAATTTAGTGGTTAACAACAAAAAATATAAGGTTTTATCAGAAAAGAATCCTGCTAAATTGCCATGGCATAAAATGGGCGTTGATATTGTTTTAGAGTGCACTGGCAGATTTAGAACAAAAAAAGAAGCTGAACTGCATTTGAAAGCAGGGGCTAAAAAAGTCATTATTTCAGCTCCTGCGAAAGATGAAAATATAAAAACAGTAGTTTTTGGAGTGAATGAAAATGAAATTAAAAAAACTGACAAAATCATTTCAATGGCCTCTTGCACCACTAATTGCCTTGCGCCAGTAATGAAAATCATTGAGGATAATTTTGGAATTCAAAAAGCCGTTATGACTACTACGCATTCTTATACTGCTGATCAAAATATTGTTGACAGTCCGCATAAAGATTTTTATCGCGCAAGAGCGGGAGCGGTTAATATTATCCCGACAACAACTGGCGCGGCAGTCGCTACCGCAAAAATTATGCCACAGCTAAATAATAAATTTGACGGCATGGCAATCAGAGTGCCAACTCCAGTAGTATCACTTTGCGATATTGTTTGCGTTCTTAAAACAAAAACAGACGAACAAACAGTTAAGCAGTTTATAAAAAAGGCCATTTTAAAAAAATGCTATAAAAATATTATTAAAACAACAGAAGAACCATTAGTGTCTTCAGATTTTATTGGAGATCCAGCCAGCGCTATTATTGCTTTGCCGCTTATTAAAGTGATTGATAAAAATTTATTAAAAATAATCGCATGGTATGACAATGAATGGGGATACAGCAATAGATTAGTTGAGTTATGTGAGCATGTAGAAAAAACATTATGATTTTATGCAATAGAAAATAATTTTTATTTTTTAAATAATGCTC
>JAHJJO010000092.1 GCA_018822835.1 Patescibacteria group bacterium | reverse complement strand
GCCCCAGTTCGCCGCGGCGAACTGGGGCGGGGCTGTTTTTGGAAACTTAGTGTCTTTAAAAAAATTTTTAATTCTCCTTGCTCCATTTGCTCCGCACTTAGCGGAAGAACTGCATCAATCAATTATCAATTATCAATTATCAATTATCAATAAAAGTCAAAAAAATAAAATTAAAAAGCAATTTCAATCTATTTTTCAAGAAAAATGGCCTAAATATGATGTTGAATTAGTAAAAGATGATATACTAAATTTAGTTATTCAGGTAAATGGAAAATTACGCGATACAATTAAAGTGTCATCTGATATTCCAGAAGAGGACGCAAAAAAAATTGCTTTAGAAAGCAAGAAAATTCAAAAATGGACAGAAGGCAAAGAGATCAAAAAAATTATTTTTGTTAAGGGGAAGTTAATTAATGTTGTTGTATAAAATTTTAATTTCTAATCAAATTTCGACTTTATAGACTTTATTTACCCTGTTAAATTTTTTCATATTTAACAGGGTGGACTTTTGACTTTATGAACTATTATTTTTATGGATCAATCTTCTAAAAAACAAAAAGTGAAAGTTAGAATTAATATGACAAAAAATAATTCTAATATATCTGAATTTATTAAACGGCAACTGCCAACAGATCATGAGCTTGAAGAATTTGAAGAAATTATTGAAGAAAAACAAAAACAGGAAGAGATTAATGATAGTTTATCAGAAATTTATCAAAATGACGATGAAAATCTAGTGAATATGCATAAATTTGATGTTAAAAAAAAGAAAGGATTTCTTTTTTGGTTTTTTAGTTTTTTAATTTTTGCTTCTTTAATCACGGGCATAGGTCATGGAATTTATTATTATTTGACCAATGTTGATTCTGACGCAACAGCAATTGAATTTGCAATCCAGGGCAAAGACAAGGTTATGGCTGGTGAAGAATTTTTTTGGACTATTAAATATAAAAATTTAAGCAGAGTGAGCATGTCAAATGTTAGCATTAAAGCAGTTTATCCTGACAATTTTATTTTTTTAGAAAGCGTTCCTAAACCGCAAATTAAAAATTTTACATGGCATTTTGATAAAATAAACGCAAATCAAGAAGGAACTATTCAAATTAAAGGAAAAATAATAGGCGAAAAAAATGCTTCAGCTATATTGTTGGCAGATATGACTTATATGCCGGAAAATTTTACTTCCACATTTAAAAAAGAGGCCTCTTATATTACTTCTATAAGCGATATTGGCGTTGATTTTGATTTTGAATATTCCCCTACAGCTCTAATGAATGAAGATAATAATATTGCAATTAATTTAACAACTAATGACAATAATTTTTTACAGGATTTTTTTATAACAACAACGTTGCCAGAAAATATAGAATTAATTTCATTAACTGCTACAAGTTCTGATAACATCAAGGATGTTGACGCGTTTATGGTCGAACAAATTAAGCCAAACATTTGGCATGTTAGTGGAATAAAAAAGCAAGAGCAAAAATTAGAGATAAAATACAAAGTTAATCAAAAAATTGATGGCAAACAAGATATGACATTAACTTTGTGGCAAACAGGAAATGATGAGCAAATGTATATTTTTTTAGAAAAGAAAATCAGCGTTGAAATAATGCAAAGCAATTTGAATTTAACATTAATAATAAATGGATCAAAAAACGATCAGACAATAGATTTTGGAGAAAATTTAACCTATTCAATTGTATATGCCAACAAAGGCGAGGTTGATATAAAAAATGTTATGATCATGGCTGTTTTAGAAGGGGATTTTTTTGATTGGACGAGCTTAGATGACAAAAATAACGGAATTAAAAAAAATAATACTATAATATGGAGTAAAAACGAAATTCCAAATTTAACAGAGTTGGAAGTTGATCAGGAAGAAATTATAGATTTTTCCATTAATGTGGCAAATTTTAAAGAAACAGATATAGGTAAAGATTTTCAAATTAAAAGCTATGCGCAATTTGATATTGCAAAAAATGATGACGATGACGATAACAATGATGTTTCCGCTGATGAGCCTGTGGTTGATAAAGAAACTAACACAGACAACCGCAGTAATATTATTGCTAACAGAATTAATAGCGATTTTTTATTAAAAGAATCAGTAAGATATTTTAATGAAGATGATGTCCCAGTTGGAGCAGGACCATTGCCATTTAAAATAGGACAGGCAACATCTTTAAAGGTTTATTGGACAATAACTAATAATTTACATGAATTACGCGATGCGAAAGTTGAAGTGAATTTACCAGATAATATTCATTGGAATAACAAAAATAGCGCTGAAGTAGGCTCTGTTCAGTATGATAATGAACAACATAAAATAACATGGCAAATTGGAAGACTTCCAATTACTGTTTATAAAGCAGACGCTGAATTCAGTATAAGCATTACTCCGACAATCAATGATGTTGATAAAATCATGGTTTTACTGCCTGGTTCAAATGCGCATGCAATTGATAATAAAACATCCTCTGACATTATTAAAACAACAAAAACAAAAACCACAAAATTAGAGGACGACGAAACTGCCATGGGCATTAGCGACGGTCGGGTTGTAGAGTAAAAAAACATTTTTTATAAAAATTTATTATGATTTTAGCGCATTATATAATTGGCGTTACTTTGGGAAATTATTTTGGGAATTTTTGGTTTATATTTTTAGGCTCTGTTTTGCCTGACATTGATCATTTGTATATAATTTTTAAACATAAAATTTTTTCATGGCGAGAAATTATTAATAGTATTCGTTTTGAAAACAAATATAAAATTTCTTATAAAACAAAATATGTTCATTCACTTTTCGGCGCGATTGTTATAAGCAGTCCAATAATGTTTTTTAATTTTACTGTCGGATTATATTTTTTTGTTGGTTATATAATTCATTTAATTCTTGATTGGGTAGATATTGATAATAAGCAATATCTTTATCCGTTTAAAAAAACATTTCAGGGTATTTTGCCAATTTCTTCTAAAACTGAAATAATAATTACAATTTTTCTAATTTTTTTAATGATTCTAAGCTTTTAATTTTTTGCGGGTTAAAAAATGAAAAAATCAATTTGCACTTGATAAATTAAAATAAGCCTGTTATATTAAAATTATAAAAAAATTAAAAGAAGGTAATATACCGTTTTAATTTATGCAAAAAGCAATGCAAAAAATTATTTTAGAAATTAAAAAAGAGTTAAGAAAAAATATAGATGAAAAATATAAAAAAGGAGCGCAGAATTTTTTTAAAGAAGAGGTAAAAATAATTGGGGTAAGAATTCCAGTTGTAAGAAAAATCAGCGCGAAGCATTTTACTTCCTGGTCTCGTCAGAATCTCCCATCCGATTCGGCGGAGGATTCTTATGTTAAAAAAGAAATTTTTAATTTATGCGAGAAGTTGTTGAAAGCGGGGAGCAATGAAGAAGTAACGATTGCCTTTGACTGGGCGTTTCGGCTAAAAAAACAATTTGAAAAATCTGATTTTAATGTTTTTGAAAAATGGTTGAAAAAATATGTTTCAAATTGGGCAACTTGCGATGATTTTTGCGGACACGCTTTTGGCGAATTGTTTTTTCAATTTCCAGAGTTGTTTAATCAAACTAAAAAATGGGCAAAATCTAAAAACAGATGGCTAAGACGAGCATCTGCTGTAATTTTAATTTACCCCGTTAGAAAAATACTACACAACTTGCCACAAGATAAAATATGCAACTTTAGCGAGAATAGAGTTTCACGCTCAACTCGAACATTTTCTAATGGGGTTTATTCTATAAGACGAAAAAATGTTTTAAAAAATATTTTTAAAATCGCGGACATTCTTTTAGTGGACATTGATGATATGGTTCAAAAAGGATACGGATGGATGCTAAAAGAAGCAAGTAATATTTATCCAAATGAAGTTTTTAAATATGTGATGAAAAATAAAAAGAAAATGCCGCGAACTGCCTTGCGGTATGCAATAGAAAAAATGCCAAAAGAATGGAGGCAGAAAGCAATAGAGAGATAACAAACAAATACTGCTGTATTATCTATTGTCTTTTATTCAATCAGCAATACGGCAATACCACTAATCATCCATAAAAGCAGTGTATAATTTATGTTTATATAAGTCAAAATGATATTTGGCCAAAGAATTTCTAGTCCTGCAAAAATAATCAGCGCACCTGTAAACAAATAAAACAGTTCAGTATAAATTAACTTTTTTATTATCAATGTCATAAATAAAACGTCACAGTCCGCCACGGCGGACTGTGATGAGGCCAAAAATTTTTATTTAAATTGACTTTATAGACTTTTGACTTTCGACTTTATGGACTATTCTACTATCTTGCATATTCTAACACTCTTAATTCTCTGATCACATTAACTTTAATTTCACCAGGATATTTTAATTCCGCTTCAATTTTTTTAGCAATATTTCTGGCTAAAGTATGCGCGGCTAAATCATCTATTTTTTCAGCAGAAACAAGAACTCTTATTTCCCTTCCCGCTTGTATAGCATATGCTTTTTCTACGCCATGGAATGAAAGAGCAATTTTTTCTAATTCTTCTAATCGTTGAATGTAACGTTCAAATGTGTCGTGGCGCACTCCAGGTCGCGCTGATGAAATCGCATCGGCAACTTTAACAATAATTGATATAAGACCGGCTGGGTGGTCATCATGATGCGTCTCAATGGGATCAATAATTTCCTGAGGCAAGTTAAATTTTTTGGCAATATTACCACCGATTACAGGGTGTGTTCCTTGAACTTCATGGTCAACAGCTTTTCCAATATCATGTAATAAACCGCTTTTTTTGGCTAATGTAACATCTGCTTTTAATTCTTCTGCTAAAAGAGCTGATAAATGCGCCACTTCAATTGAATGATTAAGAGCGTTTTGGCCATAACTTGTTCTGTATTTTAATCTGCCTAAAATTTGCACTAATTTTGGGTCAAATCCTGTTACACCAACATCGTAGATAGCTTCTTCTCCGGCTTTTTTAATATCAAGGGCCAATCCTTGGCGCGCTTGTTCAATAGCGCTTTCAATTTTAGTAGGATGAATTCTGCCATCTTTAATTAAATAGTCTAAGGCTCGTTTAGCTATATGCCTTCTAATTGCAGAAAATCCGGAAATAGTAATAATGCCAGGTGAATCATCAACAACAATTTCAACCCCTGTGAGCTGTTCAATAGCTCTAATATTTCTTCCTTCACGTCCGATTATACGACCTTTCATATCGTCGTTAGGAAGGTCTACTGTTGTGCTTGTTAAGCTTGGCGCATAGTCTGAAACCAATCTCTGCGCAGAGTCAGCTATAAGATTACGAGCTTTTTCTTCATAAACTTCATCTACTTCTTTCTCCATTTTATTAATTCGCGTTATTAAATCTTCTTTAATATTTTCTTCAACATTTTTAAACAGTATTTCTTGCGCTTCCTTTTTTGACATAGCCGCAATTTTTCCTAATTTTTCCAATTGCTGAATTTTAATTTGATTAATTTGATTTTTAACCTCCTCAACTCTTCCGACTTTGTCATAAAGTTTTTGTTGTTTGTCCTGCAGTTCTAATAATTTTTGTGAAAAGGTTGTTTCTCTTTGTTCTAACCTGTTTTGTAAATTATTTATTTCATGTCTGCGAACTTCTTCTTCTTTTTTCCCTTCTTCAATAATTTTTAAAGCTTTATCCTGCGCTTTTAGCAGTAATGTTTGTTGTTTGGTTTTGGTTTCAGATAAAATTTTTTCCGCTTTTGCTTCAGCGCTATCAACCCGTGATAAAGATTGTTTTTTTCGTAACCAATAACCAATAAAAAAACCGCCTACAGCCAGAATTGTATAAAATAGATATTCCATAAATTTAATTCTGCTATAATAGGAGGTTGATTTTTTAGACATCAACAAATAACAAGAAAATTATTATTTGTTGTTAAATAAATTATGAATTGTAGCGCTGTAAAAAATTTTATTTAATAT
>JAHJJO010000091.1 GCA_018822835.1 Patescibacteria group bacterium | reverse complement strand
TTAAAAATAATAAAATATTAATTCAAAAAATGCGCACAGGTATTGAGGAATTAGAAATTAAAGAGACAGGTGAAAAAATTAATAATGCCATTAAAGCAACAGCAGGCGAGGTTGAAATTTATTTAATCAATGCCGTGGACAAAGAAAAGGAAGATGCGCGAGTAAAAAAAGAAGTTGAAAATTTGAAAAAATTAATAAACAATATAGAACAAAAATTGTCTAATCAAGAATTTATTCAAAAAGCGCCTAAAGAAATAGTTGAAAAAGAAAAAAAACGGCTGGAGGGTTTTAAGGCTGAGTTGAGTAAGATGGAATAAATAAAAAACATTATGAGCACAAAAAATAGAATTAAATAAATTAATAAAATAGTTTTGGCACCATATTAATGAATCTCAAATTGAAACATAATCTGTCTTGACAAACAGAACCGCTTTAAAATTGGATGGTGATGCGAATTTATTACTAATCAATATAATTATGGAAAACAAAAAACTCAACAGCGAAATAATTATTTATCAAGGCGATGGAGGTCAGCCTGTACTTGAGGTACATATAGAAAATGAAACCGCCTGGCTCTCTATTGAGCAAATGGCTAAATTATTCGATAAAGGTAGATCAACAATAAACGAACACATTCTTAATATTTATAAGGAAAAAGAGCTTATAGAGGACGATTCAATGAGAAAAATCGGAAATCCCGATTTTTCTACAAAACCAACCAATTACTACAATCTCGATGTCATTATCTCTGTTGGATACAGGGTTAAATCTATTTGTGGCACCCAATTTCGTCAATGGGCTACCGCTCGTCTTCGCGAGTACATCGTAAAAGGATTCACTATGGACGACGAACGGCTCAAGAATGTCGGTGGTGGTAAATATTGGTATGAACTTCTTAATCGTATTCGCGATATTCGTAGTAGCGAGAAAGTCCTATATCGTCAGATTCTTGATCTGTATGCTACGAGTCTTGATTACAATCCAAAAGTATTAGAACAAAAATTATCTAATAAAAAATTAAAATGCAAAACAACTTAAAAAAATTTTATGTTAAATAAAATTAAAGGCAAAATCAATAATCGTAATCAATGGTTAATACAACCCTATTTAACAGGGTTTATTATTTTACTCCTTATTTTAATGCCTATTTTTAGTTATGCTCAAAATGCAGACCCTATTAATACTGAGATTAAGGAATTAAACAAAAAGATTGAAAAAAGTAAAAATAAAATAAAAGATATACAGGCAAAACAACAGCAATATTCTCAAAATATTAGCCAGAAACAAAAAGAAAAAGCAAGTTTAAATAATCAATTATCTATTTTAGACAACCGTTTAGCTAAAACTAAATTAGACATAGAGACAGTTGAAACAGAAATTAATCAAACTAATCTTGAAATTAAAAAAGTCAACATTGAAATTGATGATCAAAATGAAAAAATTCAAGAAGAAAAAGAACATATTTCTAATATTTTAAAATTTTTGTATAAGCAAAATCAGGGTAGCACTCTGGAAATTTTATTATTAAATGACTCTTTAACTGATTTTATTAATCAAGTAAAATATTTAGAAGATCTTAATGGCGAAGTGGTGAACAGTTTGGATGTTTTGAAAAAATATAAAAAAGAATTAGAAAATAACAAATCTGATTTAGATGTAAAAAATAAAGAAATCAAAAATTTAAAACAAGAATTAGAAGAAAAAATCGTTAGTTTAGATGAAGAACAAAATAATAAATTATTTATTTTAGAAGAAGTAAAAGGCTCGGAAAGAGAGTATCAGCGCCTTTTATCAAGGGCAAAGCAAGAGCAGGAAGAAGCTTCGGCGGAAATTTTAAATTCAGAAAGAGCTGTAAGGGCTAAAATTGCTCAATTATCCAAAGATGAATTAAAATTTAATGACAAAGGATTGATTTGGCCTGTTCCTAAAAATGTTATTACAGCATATTTTCACGATCCTGATTATCCATTTAGATATATTTTTGAGCATCCGGCAATTGACATAAGAGCGGGGCAGGGGACTAATTTAAAAGCGGCTGCTTCTGGTTATGTGGCTCGCACTAAAGATGCTGGAAAGGGCTATAGTTATATTATGATTATTCACGGCAATGACCTGTCAACTGTTTATGGACATGTGTCTAAAATTTTTGTAAAAGAAAACGAGTATGTTGTTCAAGGGCAAAGCATTGGGCAAACAGGAGGAATGCCAGGAACTTCAGGAGCTGGGCGCTTAACAACTGGGCCTCATCTTCATTTTGAAGTTCGTTTAAACGGAATTCCTGTTAATCCATTGGAATATTTACCGTAAATTATATAAACATTTAAACATATAAACATTTAAACATTAGACACCGAGTGCCTGCGAGTTAATTGACTAAAATAACACAGTATTTACAGAACAATACAGCCTATCTGTTAGCACGGACATACTCGACACTTGGTGTCTGACCTGAAAAAGTATGACCATAGAAACTTACGATCAAAACATACAAACTATTTGCGACTTTGCCATTAAAATATTAAAAGTAGATGGGTTGCATTTTAGGCCAATGCGAAGAAAGAACAATCAAGTCAATACAAAATATGGTTACGTGCTTGCCAGGACTAATTTAAAAACTAAATTAATAACAATAGATATTTATACGACAAAAAAACGCGATGCTAAAAAAATTTCAAGCATACTGCGTATTTTATGCCATGAAGTCGCTCATCATCAGAAAAAACCATTTAGGCAGCGTTATAAAGGAAAGATAATAAACCGACAGCATTATCCGGAATTTTATCAGCAAGTTAATAAAAATATTAAGATATTGGCAAGCAATACTATTTTGAAAAAGTATTTTTAAAATTTATTTCTTTACAAGTGTTAAAATAAAATGTTCCAGTGTACTAGTATATTGGAACATTTTATTTTAATTGGTTTTTAATCTTTTGCCGCTATGAAATTTTCTATGTATATCCCTTAATTGTTTATTAGTGACATGAGCGTAAATTTGCGTGGTAGCAATATTGCGATGACCTAAAAATTCTTGAACCATACGAAGATCAATGCCTTGAGCAAGCAGGTCTGTTGCGAAAGAATGCCTTAAAGTATGCGGAGTGGCCATAATAGGCAAACCAGCTATTTTAACATATTTTTTGACAATTTCTTCAATGCTTTTTGTTGTTAAACGCCGCGACAAATCGGTTTTTGAAATACCTGGTTTATAATTAATAAAAAGAGCTTTGTCCATGTCATGTCTTGCGGATAAATATTTTTTTAAACTTTGAACAGCTCTTTCTGAAAAATAAACAGTTCTTATCCTACTGCCTTTACCAGTGATTGCGATTTCTAAATCTTTTGTTAATTCTTTAATTCGTAATTGTTCGCAATCAAGATTTTTTAATTCAGCAACACGCAAGCCGGTTGAAAAAAGCGTTTCCAAAATCGCTTTATCCCTTAAACCAATGGCTGTTTTAGTGTCAACGGCGTTTAATAACTGTTCAATTTGATCTAATTTTAAAAATTTAATTTCTTTGTCAGATTTATCTTTAGCTAATTTAATTTGAGTAGGGGATAGGGATGGTATGTTTTTTTCAATAAAAAATTCAAGCAAACTTCTTAAAGCTATTAGATAATAATTTTGCGTGGATTTTTTTAAAGTTTTTTTTGTTTGCAAATTAACATTACGAGCTAACCAAATTCTATATTTTGAAATTAGAGCTGGTGATAGCTGTGATGGTTTTATAGCTGTTAGTTTATTATTTTTTAACCATTTAAAAAACTTATTTAAAAATCTAGAATAATTTTCTTGAGTTTTATTTGCTAAACCTTTCTCAATTTCTAAATAATCAAGAAAGTCGTTTAAATGTTTAATGATTGGTTTATTCATAGGAGAGGATGATTATAATTTATTTTAATACTAACAATACTTCGCATAATGTAGATTAATTAACGTATAACCGTCATTAACAGTATGTTACGTAGCATGCTACGTAACATACTACGTAACAATTCGCGGATGTGCAGCCTCTACTTCGTTCCGCTATTTTGTAATTCACCGTTCAATTGTCATTCCCGCGAACGCGGGAATCCAGCTTTAATGCTGTTATGACTGGATTCCCGTTGGAATTTATCCCCTGCTTTGACAGGGGGCGGGAATGACAAAAAGGACGCATTATTTAATTCACGATAAATAAGTAAAGTAGATATGTTTAAATGCTTATATAAAATTGTGGTAAATTTCCATTAATTTTTTATAATGCATTTCTGCGCTAAATTTTGTTTGCGCCGCAATAAATCCTGCTTGTCCCATTTTTTTAATTTTTTCAGGTCGTTCAATCAGCCAATTTATTTTTTGAGCTAAATCTTTTGCATCTCCAGGATTAAAAAATAGCCCAGTTTTATGATCATTAATAACCTCTGGAATTCCGCCAATTTTTGAAGCAATAACTGGCTTGCCCAAAGCAAAAGATTCTAAAATAACTAAACCAAAAACTTCATTTCCAATTGAAGGAACAACAATAAACATGGCCTCTGTAATTACTTTTTCCAGTCCCCTACCCTCTAAATGCCCTAAAAAATCAACATTATTTAATTGATAATTGATAATTGATAATTGATAATTGTTTTTTTCTGGACCATCGCCTACAATTTTTAATCTAACTTGATGCTTAATATGTTTCATCGCTTCCAACAAGATGTCAACCCCCTTCTCTTTGGCTAATCTTCCAAAATATAAAATATATTTTTGATCCCTGATTCCTAATTCTTGATTCCTAA
Source organism: Patescibacteria group bacterium (assembly GCA_018822835.1). Taxonomy (GTDB): domain Bacteria; phylum Patescibacteriota; class Patescibacteriia; order Patescibacteriales; family JAHJJO01; genus JAHJJO01. Next base: position 873 of record JAHJJO010000091.1, on the reverse strand, counting down.
TTCCTAATTCACTATTTACAAAATGCGGCAAAACAATGATTTTTTTAGCATCAATTCCAAACTCTACGCACTTATCTTTCATAAATTGGCTTGGACTGATGAAAATATCAACATTTTTTTTATAAATTTTTAAAGCTTTATGAAAATACATTTCTAAGCATACTAATAGACTTGCGAGATAAGAATTTTTTATACATTTATTTAAAATGCAATTATAATATTTATATTTTTTACATTTTTCACAAACACGATTATTAAATAAATAATAATTTGGACAAATTAATTTATAATGATGCAGAGTCATTACAACTGGAATTTTATGTTTTTTTAAAACATGCAATATGGAAGGAGATATTTGATGATCGATATTGTGAATATGTGCAACATCCGGTTTGGTTTCTTTAATTAATTTATTAATTTTTTTTCTGGCTTCCAAAGAATAAAACGCCCTGCCAGCTGGTTGAAAATTTGAAAAAGAAAGTTTAATCTTAGTAAAATCAAGATAATCAACAAAATATTTTTCATATTCTGAAAAATTATTTTTTTTATTTTTCATGCTAAAAAATATCACTTCATGTCCGTGATTTTTTAATAATTTGCTCACTTCAAAAAAATATCGTTCTCCACCGCCCATTAAGTAAAAAAATTTATTAATTTGCAAAATTTTCATATTAATTATATGATTATATTGTTAAATGGCTATATGGCTATATTGTTATAGGTTATATGGTTATTTAAATTAAACACAATATAGCCATATAGCAATATAACCATATAATTGGACCAAGCACGTCTCGTATCCCGTATTTTGCTGTTGCTAATAGACTAAAAGACACAGCCTACAGACCTGAGTAGTTACAAGTTAATGGCATT
>JAHJJO010000009.1 GCA_018822835.1 Patescibacteria group bacterium | reverse complement strand
TTATGGCGTGAAAACAGGAATTTTAAACCAAGCTGTTAAAAGAAACATTAAACGCTTTCCGGTAGATTTTATGTTTCAGCTTGACAAGCAAGAGATGGACATTTGGAAATCACAAATTGTGATATCCACCGCAGACAAGAAGTGTTTTAAATAGCAATAGAGCCATTGAGGTAAATATTCAAATTATAAGGACTTTTACAAAATTAAGGGAATTGCTGGCGACAAACAAAAAATTGAAAAACAAAATAGAAAATATGGAGAGAAAGTATGACAAAAAGTTAAAAGAGGTTTTCGATGTGCTTAAAATGTTTTTAATACAAGAGAAAAAACCTAAAAAACAAATAGGTTTTTAGTAACTGTCTGAACCTTGATTTACACTAAAAACACTTGATTTCACTGATTTAATTAATTTAATTAATTTCCTTTAAATTACAAAATTTTCAATTTATCGTTTCAGTCTCCTTTGTGTCATCCTCGCGCAAGCGGGGATCCAGTGTTTATCGCATTAATCTGGATCCCCGCTGCTGCGGGGATGACACAAAGAGGCATTTCGTAATTCAAGGTATGTTATCCAACGTTTTAAAAAGCAATAGAGCAGTTACGGACAATTATGGACTACTAAAAAAAATAAAGAAACTAAGTTTTCAAATAATTTGAAAGCAGAATTTTCTGCTTTCAAATTATTTGGAAACTTAGTTTCTGCGATAATTGAATAATACAAATTATAAACCAAAAACCACCCCGAGATGGGATGGCTTTGGCGTGTGGACTCGACGGGAATCGAACCGGCGCTACGCACGTATCAACAGTGGTGTGTTGCCATATAAGATGGTTGTCGGGAGTCGCACTCCCGACAACTAAGTTAAATACTGAATCTCCTCCTCAAGTCGCACATTAAATTTAATTTTTGCTTGTTTTTTAATGTAATTAATTAGTTTAATAATGTCTTTAGCAGAAGCGTTCCCTGTATTAATAATAAAATTTGCATGCTCTAAACTTATCTGAGCTCCACCTATTATTGTGCCTTTTAATCCCATTAAATCTATTAACCACCTTGTTCCAACCATCTCACATTTCACGCTTCCTTCTTTTATTGCTTTATTCGCTAAATTCGCATTTAATTCGTATAAATTCGAGATTTTTAAATTTTTAAATATACATCCCGCACTCGGCATTGTTTCTTGCTTTTCTTTACGAATTTTTAAATATTTTGAAAGTTTTGCGTTAATTTCGCTTTTTTTGCTTTTCTGCATTTTTAAAACACAAGACCATATTAAATAATTTTTGTTATTTTTAAAAATGCTTTCACGATAACTAAATTCGCAATCTTTATTTTTAAAAAATACAAATTTTTTGTTTGCATATCTAATACTTCTATTCTTTCTACTATATCAGATATTAAAGAACCAAAAGCTCCTGCATTTCCTCTAACAGCTCCTCCAATCGTTGCCATTGGTATTCCAATTGCCCATTCAATTCCTGACAAATTATTATTAAACCCCGCGTTAATTATTTCCGCTAAACTTGTTCCTGCGCCACATCGCACTATTTCTTTATCTACTTTAATATTTTTATTATTTATTTTGATTACTAAACCATTTATGCCATTATCATTAATAATTACATTGCTTCCTCCTCCTAAAATAAATATTTGTTTCTTATTGTTTTCAGCCCATTTTAACGCATTTATTAACTCTATTTTGTTTTGAACTTGTATAAAAAATTTAGCTGGTCCACCAACTTTAAAAGTAGTAAAAGGAGCTAAAGGAATATTTTTTTGAATAAACATACAATCAATGATCAATTATCAATTAAAATTATTTTTTAATTAATTGTTAATTGGTTAATTGATTTAGTGGCTGGGGCGGGAATTGAACCCGCGACCTCGGCGTTATGAGTGCCGCGCTCTAACCAACTGAGCTACCCAGCCTATACAAAATAAAACGCTGTGATTCCGCACTCATTTATCGTGAATTAAAATAATGCGTCCTTTTTGTCATTCCCGTGCAAACGGGAATCCAGTCATAGTAGCATTAAAGCTGGATTCCCGTTTGCACGGGAATGACAATTGAACGGTTTTTTATTTTTTGAATGCGGTTTTTGAAATGCGATGTTTATATATTTAGATGTTTATATGTTTAAATGTCTTTGTCTATCCTCATTTCAATTGCATGGACACGGCATTCAACAGCGCACATTCCGCATCCTTTGCAATAATTATAATCTGTTTTTGGTTTTAAAATGCTACTTTTTTTTATCATTTTTATACAATTTTCAGGGCATATTTTAGCGCACATTCCACATGAAACGCATTTTTTAAAATTTGTTTTTGGCTTAAAAACACGCCAACTTCCAGTTTTATTTATTGTTATTGAGTTTGGATTTACAATTATATTTTTCATAATGTTATGTGGTTTTATTATAACACAATTTAAAAAGTTGAAAATAAAATTATATTAGGTATAATTAGTTTATCAGTTGACTGGTTAAACAGATAATCATCCTATTTTTTAATTAGTTTCTGCTAGACACTAATTAACTAATTAACTAATTAACTAATTAACCAAGATCTATGCGTGGAATTATTTTGTCAGGTGGAAGCGCGACGCGCTTAAGACCTTGCACTAAAATTACAAGTAAACAATTACTGCCTGTTTATAATCGGCCAATGATTTATTATCCGCTTAATACTCTAATTAAAGCTGGAATTAAAGAAATTTTGATTATTATCTCGCCTGAAAGAGCTGGGGATTATCTAAATTTACTCGGCAGTGGCAGTAAATTCGGAGTTAAGTTTACTTATGAAATTCAGGATCAGCCAAAAGGTTTGGCTGAAGCGTTTATTATTGGCGAAAATTTTATTGATAAAGAAAATGTAGTTATGATTTTGGGTGATAATATTTTTGAAGATGATTTTATAAATGACATACAAGATTTTAAAAAAGGCGGAAAAGTATTTGCAAAAAAAGTGCCTGACCCAGAAAGATTTGGTGTTGTGAAGTTTGATCAAAATATGAAAGCTGTTGAAATTCAAGAAAAACCAAAACAATGGATAAGCGATTACGCGTTGACTGGTTTATATGTTTTTGACAGCAGGGCAATTAAAATTGCTAAACAAATCAAACCAAGCGCGAGGGGAGAATTAGAAATTACTGATTTGCAAAATTGGTATCTCAAACATAGAGAATTAGAAGTAGGAATGGTTAAAGGAGAATGGATTGATGCAGGGACATTTGATAGCTTGCTCAAAGCGCAAATTTTTGCAAAGAAAAAAATGCAAGACAAAATGATTATAAATAATTGACAAATAACTCTATGTTTTGTAATATTAAATCACCTTCAATTTGTGCAGGTTAAGTATCCGCGTAAATTTGCGTAGTTCTCTGCGTTTACCCCATTAGATAATTTCATATCTAACGGGGTTTATCCGCCTATATGCTGCGCTGATATACGCGGATAACAACGCAGAAAAACGCAGAAAATAGTATTTTGTAACTCAATAAATTATGTTAATTCCAACAGTTATTGAAAAAGATGGGCACACAGAACGGGTTTATGATATCTATTCACGCTTGCTTAAAGACAGAATTATTTTTTTAGGAGAGCCGATTTCGGATCATTTGGCGAATATTATTATTGCGCAATTTTTATTTTTGGACGCTGAGGAACAAGAAAAAGATATTAAATTTTACATTAATACTCCCGGTGGATCAGTAACAGCAGGCATGGCTATTTATGATACTATGCAATATGTCAAAAGTGATGTTTCAACTATTTGCGTTGGAATGGCCGCGTCAATGGGCGCTACTTTATTAGCATCTGGAGCAAAAGGGAAAAGATTTGCATTGCCAAACAGCGAAATTATGATTCATCAAGTGATGGGAGAGGCTGGCGGGCAAGCATCTGATGTTAAAATTAGAGCTGAACACATTTTAACGGTTAGAGAGAAAATGAACAAAATATTAGCTTATCATACTGGACAAAAAATTGCTACAATTGAAAAAGATACAGACAGAGATAGGTTCATGACAACAGAGGATGCAAAAAAATATGGAATTATTGATAAAATAATTAGTAAGCAACATACAAACATATAAACATGCGCTCTTAAAATAGCTATGTTTAGATGTTTAAATGCTTACATGTTTACATATTATTGCTCTGCTTTATAGAAATAAATTGATTTTAAACTATATTTTATAGAAT
>JAHJJO010000002.1 GCA_018822835.1 Patescibacteria group bacterium | reverse complement strand
TATTAGTTAATTGCTAATTGCTAATTGATTTAGTCTTTCCGCTTGAGCTCCGGAGACTGTGAAAAGGCTAGAGAAAAACAATAACTACAGAGTTAACTCTGTAGTTATAAAATATTAAATCTAAAAACAACATTTATTATGTCTATGTGTTTTTTGTTTAAATCTTTGACAAACAGCCTATTTATATGTAAAATAATAATAGTAAACTTTTAAATTACGAAATACTCCTTTGTGTCATCCTCGCGCAAGCGGGGATCCAGATTAGTTCGTTGAATGCTGGATCCCCGCTTGCGCGAGGATGACAATTTAGGCAGTATTTTATAATTTGAACGCATTACGAATTCAAGGTAGTAAATAAATTAAAATGTCAAAATCAAAAACTACAACTAAAATAAAAGAGCAGGGGACGGATGATCAAATAAATGATCAAATAAAAACCAAATATGGTTTAGTTCAGCCACAGTCAATTGTTGAAGAAATGCAGGAATCATATTTAGATTACGCAATGAGCGTTATTGTCAATAGAGCATTACCGGATGTTCGTGATGGATTAAAACCAGTTCACAGAAGAATTTTGTACGCTATGTGGAGTATTGGCTTGCGTTCAAGCGCTAAATTTAGAAAATCCGCCACTATTGTCGGGGAGGTTTTGGGAAAATATCATCCTCATGGAGATTTAGCGGTTTATGATTCCATGGTTCGCATGGCGCAAGACTTTTCTTTGCGTTACCCCTTAGTTAAAGGGCAGGGGAACTTTGGCTCAATGGACGGCGATAGGGCTGCGGCTCATCGTTATACAGAGGCCAAATTAGCAGGTATTTCTGATGAATTGCTTTTTGATATTGAAAAAAATACTGTTAATTTTATTCCAAATTTTGACGGATCACATAAAGAACCGCAAGTTCTTCCAGCTAAACTGCCCAATTTATTGCTGAACGGCACGATGGGCATTGCGGTTGGCATGGCTACAAATATTCCGCCTCATAATTTAAAAGAGTTAAGTAATGCTATTTTTTGTTTAATTGACAATCCAGAGGCAACAGTTGAAGAATTAATGCAATTTGTTAAAGGTCCTGATTTTCCAACAGGTGGAATTATTTATAATAATAAAGATATTTTACAAGCATACGCTACCGGAAAAGCCGGAATTGTTATGCGCGGAAAAGCCGATATAGAGGAAAAGAGCAATGGAATGTTTCAAATTATTATTTCAGCAATTCCTTATCAGGTAAATAAAGCTAATATGGTGGAAAAAATCGCTGATTTAGTGAAAAATAAAAAAATACAAGAAATTAAAGAGCTAAGAGATGAATCAGATAAAGATGGGGTTCGGGTGGTAATTGAATTAAAAAAAGATTCTTATCCAAAAAAAGTTTTAAACAGTTTATATAAACATACTCAATTGCAGGAAACATTTCATGTTAATATGTTAGCTTTAGTGAACGGGATTCAGCCAAAAATTCTGACATTAAAAATGATTTTAGAGGAATATATTATACATAGAAATGTCATAGTAAAACGCCGCACTCAATTTGAATTAAACAAAGCAAAGGACAGAGCGCATATTTTAGAAGGGTTAATGATTGCCATTAAAAATATTGATCTTGTAATTAAAACCATTAAAGCATCGCAAGACAGAGAAGAGGCAAAAAATAATTTAATTAAAAAATTTAAATTAACAGAAAAGCAGTCTGTGGCGATTTTGGAAATGAAACTTCAAAATTTGGCTAATTTAGAAAGTTTAAAAATACAAAATGAATTAAAAGAAAAACAAAAACTTATTGAAAAGCTTGAAGCCATTTTAAAATCTAAAACTAAAATAAAAAGCATTATTAAAAATGAATTAAAAGAGTTAACTGAAAAATTTGGCGATGATCGCAAAACGCAAGTTATGGCTCGCGGAGCGCAAGAAATTAATATAGAGGATGTAGTTCCGAATGAAGAAACAATGATGATGATAACACGCGATGGTTATATTAAACGAATGCCGCCTGATACATTTAAGGTGCAAGCACGAGGAGGCAAGGGCGTTATTGGTTTAACAACAAAAGAAGAGGATTCCGCAGAATTTATGTTTAACACTTGGACGCATAGTGATATTTTATTTTTTACCACTAGAGGCAGGGTTTTTCAATTAAAAGCGCATGAAATACCGCAAGCAGCAAGAACAGCCAAGGGAACTCCTATTGTTAATTTTTTGCAATTAACAAGCTCTGAAAAAATAACTTCTGTTTTGCCATTAGATAAAATTGCTAATAGTAAATTTTTATTTTTTGTCACAGAAAAAGGTCTTATTAAAAAAGTAAAATTAGAAGCTTTTATAAACATTCGTCAATCAGGACTTATTGCTGTTAAAATTAAGGATGAAGACAAGCTAATTTGGGTTAAGCCAACTAATGGCGCGGATGAAATTCAATTAATCACAGCTAATGGGCAGGCAATACGATTTAAAGAATCTGATGTAAGGGAAATGGGAAGAACCGCGTCAGGGGTACACGGTATTCGCTTAAAAAAGGATGACATTATTATAGGCATGGGCGTTATTAAAACTGATGAAGATAAAATTAAAAAATATCAAATTTTAACTATTATGGAACAAGGATATGGAAAACGCACTGATCTAAAATTATATAAAATACAAAATAGAGGCGGGACAGGAATCAGAACAGCAAAAGTAACTGAGAAAACAGGAAAAATTATTAATGCTTATATTATTAATTCAGAATCTATGAAGAAAAAAGATTTAATAATTATTTCAGAAAAAGGACAGGTAATTAGATTGCCGTTTAAAGCGATTAATAATACTGGCAGAGACACTCAAGGTGTTAGAATTATGCGATTTAAAAATAAGGATGATAAAGTAGCTTGTGTTAC
>JAHJJO010000090.1 GCA_018822835.1 Patescibacteria group bacterium | reverse complement strand
ACGCGCAAAAAAATATAGAGGAGATTTTTGCAAAAGATTTTGGCATTACAGCAGAGAATTTAAAAGACATTGAAGGCTTTAATAATTTATCTGACGGACAACAAAAATTAGTGATAGAAAATTTAAGACAGTTAAAATTAGCTAAAATAGAAATTGCAGCAGTAAAAAAACAAAAAGAAGTTGATAAATTTAAAGGTGAGAAAAAGAAATTTTGGCAATTAAAAGATGAATGGACAGATACAAAGAAACATTTGTTAAGCATATGGAGAAATAGCATAACAAAAGAAGGTCGGGTAATAGAGTTTAAAAAAGAAACAGCAGAAGAAGAGAAGACTGGAGGCATAGACAAACACGGAACAAATTTACAATCATTAGTCAATGAAATGAAAGAAAATGGACCTGAAGTTGAGGTTGTTAAGGAAGTTGATGGAAAAGAAAAATTAGAGATTCAATATATTGATAAAGAAAAGGATTTTGAAAATTTAACTGGTATAGAAAAAACGCAAGTTAATAACTTTAATAAAATAGCTACTAAATATAGTAAAATGCCATACGAATGGTCGTTAAAAACTGCTGATAAAGATAATCGAAAAAAATTTGGTCAATCTAAAGAAGAATTTGAAGGAGCTAAAACAGAAATTTTAAATTTAAAAAAAGAAAAAAGTAATGAGCAAGAAGCGATGTTGTATATGAATCAAATAGAATTAAAGCTATCTTTAGACCAAATTTTAAAAGCGCATCCAGAGGTTGAAGAACAATTATTAAAAATAAAAAACGAATCAGCTTTTCGGAGTGTATTAAAAAATTTAGCAACAACAAAAGGAGCTTTCGCAGTAGGCGGTTTTTTAGTTAGAAGTTTTACAATGTCAACAATAGGATTAATTGCCGCTCCTGCTACAGCTGGCGCAATAGGTGGAATTAGGGCATGGCAAAAAACTAAGCAAGAATTTAGAGAAAAAGAAATAATGTCAAGAAAAGGAGAAAAAAATATTAGCCCAGAAGAACAAGAATTGATTAAGCAAGTTGACACTATTAATAATCAAATAAAAAAATTATTACCAATAGTAGAAGATAAAAAACAATGCATAGAATTAGCAAAAAAAGATTCTAAACAGTTAACAGAGGAAGAGCAAAAAAGATTACAAAAATTTCGAGAGTTAGAAAAATTAGCAGAAGTAAAAGGTGAAATTCTTAAACAGAGATTGGAAGCTACTAGAGAAAAAAAAGATTTCGTTGACGCTAATGATTTAGTTGCTAAAATGCGAGCTTTAAAATCAAAAATTGATGAGGATAATCCAGAAAAAAATCATCTAACAACAATTGTATTACTTGGAAAATTTAAACGAAGATTAGATTATACACAAAGAAAAATAAATGAAGGTTTAGTAAATTTTGGAGATGAAAATTCAAGATTAAGCAATGTATATGAATTAAATCAAGTGATCAGCGAGGCATTAGTTTGCAAACATTGCGAATACGATGCAAAAAATGAAGATGAGTTAAGGAAAAAACAGGGTCAAGAAAGATTAGAAAAAAAATTAAATGAATTAGAGGAGGTTAAGAAAAAAATAGAAATAAGAAAACAAGAGCTTCAAAAAACAGAGAATACAAAAGAAATTGATAAACAACTTATTGAATTAGATAGCGCATTAGTTGATCATAAAGAAGCTATAACAAAATTAAAAGCATTAGGCATACATCAAACAGAAGATGTAGAAAGTAGAATTGAACGATTTTTGGATTATAGAAAAGATAAGACGAGCGAGGCTCAAGGTAAAGAGTTGAGAAAAAAAATAACATATGCAGTATTAACGTCTGCTGGATTTGCTACCGCAGGTTATGCTATTAGGGATTTAGTAGTTGGAGATGGACAAGTAACAGAACGAATGATCGGGAAAGTTAAGGGAGCCATAGGAGGGATTAAGGGAATTATAGGAGGAGAATCGATATTATCTATGGATGCGCCAAATATGAATCCTGCGGAAATGAAAGAGGCAATATTAGCAATAGATAAAATAAAAATTGATACTGAAATAGAAAAATTGCAAGAAAGTCTAAAAGTAGCAGGAGTAGATGTGGATATTAAAAATGGGGTGGATCCGGAAGCATTAAATAAGTTAGTAGAAGCTAGTCTTGGACCTAAAACGTCTATAAAAACAACTGAGGCTACTAAAATGATTGATTTATTAAAACAACAAGGCGTTATTAAACCAGAAGATATAAAAATAGATCAATTTTCAGAATTAGCAGGCGAAGATGATGCAGAAGTGATAGGAGCAGGTGGTGAAAAAGAGGAAATAATGCCGACAGATGAAATTATTAAAGCTGAAAAGCTGCCAGAAGGCGCGATAATTCAAAAAGGAGAAGGCATTGAGCATTCTTTGTTTAGGCAACTAAAAGCAGATCCTAATTTTGATGGCGATGCTGGAGCAGAAGCGCATCGCATCGCGATTAAAGCTGGTTATGTTGATCCTGAGACAGGACAGGAAATAAGGGTTGGAACAAGCGGGATTGACAAAGCTGCTTATGTTTTAGAGAAAGATGGGGATGGAAAGATAGTTGGGATTACTGAATATATTAAAGATGCTGATGGAAATTTCCAAGGCCATGAAAGCCACCAATTAGCTGATGATTTTAAGAGTGAAAATTTTGAAGGAAGAGAGCATGAAAAATATGAATATCTTCATGATAAAGAAATAGATCCCAAAATACCTGTTGCGCCAGTAGAAAAAGAGAGTATTGTCACCGGCGGTTCCCGTCCCCATGCTGAAGAAGTGCCAATACCAGTAAAAGGACCTGCGTTAGGACCTCAAGAGTTTGTAGATCAGGAAGCAGAAAAAATATTAGAACCATTAAGAGAACTCTCAGTAGATGACCAAGCAAAAGAAATACAAACAATGCATGAAGCATTAAGTGACAAAATAACTAACGCTCGGGAAGAAGGAGTAAAAATACCTGAAGAAATATTAGGAAAAGAACAAAGCCAAGTAGGCAGTATTAACCCAGAACAAGAGGCAGTAATTAAAGAGCAAATAAAAATATTTAATCAAGTAAAAAATGACCCTATTCGTTTTGAACGACCATTTGAAAGAGCCAGTGAAGCATTAAATAAAGCAATAGAAATTGGCAATACAGAAAGAGTTAATATGCATTTTAGTGAAGCTGTTAAAACACAGATGCAATTTAACGCTCTGGACGAAAATGCTACAGATGCTTATATTCAAGTTCTTAAAACGAGAAGTGGGCATGAGGATTTAATAGGCGCTTTAAAGAGTAGCTTTGGAGATGCTCCCACCCAAGAAGATTTAAAATTTGATATGGATGCTTTTGCTGAAATGGCAAAGAGTAAAAAATTGCCAACTGGAACAGATTGGCAGCCAAGAAGAATTTGGGATGATGGAAGAACCGAGCTTAGAACGGTTTTAATGAGAAAAAATGGATCCTGGAATGAAATAGATACTGACGCAGATGGAAAAGCAGATTGGTTTCCACGAAAATGGTTAGGATTTTTCGGAGGCAAAAGAACACATTTTGCTGAAAAAGAAATTAAAGAATTGCTTGGAAACATTAAGACAGTAGAGCCAATGCCGATAGCGCCTGACGAAATATCGCCAGAAGTTGGAGCAGGTGGCGGAAGAAGCACAGCTAATATGTTAAGAGAACGACTGTTAGAACAACAGCAAAGTGGAAAAATAAATTCTGAAGATATAGGGGCAATAAAAACGGAGGGCGCAAGCGTTTCGGATGAGAAGTTGAATGAATTTGAAAACGAACCTCCGAAGAAGCTTTTTGAAACAAAGGAAGGACAAATGGAAATAGACACAGAAGAAGATGCCGTTGCTGGATCAGGCGAAAAACCTGCGATTGTTGGAGAGTTAAGCGAGACACAAATGGAGCACATCGAGTTTTTTGAAAAAGAAATAGCTGAAACTGAAAGACTTCTTAAAGAGTATTCTGCTAAATACGGTGATAGACCTAAATACGGCATATTTGAGGCAAAGGTAATGGACGAAGTAAATCGTGATGTGAGAATGATGCAGGGCATTAAAAATGGAAGCGTAAAAGGAGGATACACAGGAAATATGTCTCCAGAAGATTTAGCAGAAACCAGAATTGAAGCTATAGCAGCAAAAACAAATTTAACTACAGCTCAAGAAAGATATTGATGCGGCGTTTGATGAGATTGATAAAAAATAAATTAAATCTATATAGCATGTATAGACAAAACACTATGACTCCGCACTACTGTGTCGTTCTCCAAAAAATAAAAAACCGTTCAATTGTCATTCCCGTGCAAACGGGGATCCAGCTGTCCTAACCTCGCTGGAATTTCTCAGCAGAGGATTAGCGTACTAAAGCATTAATCGTCAGAATCCTCTGCTGAGAGATTCTGACGAGGCAAAAAGCTTGAAAAGAGATACAGAAAATAAATTAAGTTAAACAATGCTGAAATTATGGAAACAAAAAATCTTCAAAAGTTCTTTGATAGGATTGAACACAATGCCTGAACAGTTTCCTTGGTCGACCATTGTCAGCTTGGTCTAATGATGAAAAATACGCCTGCCTATTTTTATTTTTCAAAAGAATAATACCGTATCCGGATTTAAGCAACATCCAGTTAAGCAATAATCTACCTATTCTGCCATTGCCGTCAGAAAATGGATGTATTAATTCAAATCGTTGATGAAATTTAACAGCCGTTATAAATGGATGACATTTTTTATTTTTTTGTTTTACTCTACATAATAGTAATTCAGCCATATTTTTTCTAACTTCACCAGGCGAGATTGTTGTTTTATTGTTAACTATAATATTTTTTGTTTTATATCCGCTGTCAATGCTAAGCCCATTGACTAAAATTTTATGCAACTCTATTATTGAGCGTTGATTTAACTTAAACTCGGCTGATTTAATAATTTCAAAAGCTTTTATTGAATTTTCAACTTCTAATATTTCTTGGCGTTCAGCTTTCTTTTTTATATATTGTTTTTTTATTATTTTTTCTACTTCATTCTGTGATAATTTACTTCCTTCAATTGCGTTTGATTCAAATATAAATTTTATTGCGAAATTTTTCCAAAATCGCATTTTTTTATATTCAGACATTTCTAAAAGCCAATATTTAAATTTAATTCGCGCTGTTTCAATTTTTTTATATTCATTTAAAGTTATTGCCGGATCTAATAAATAAATATTTTTAATATTT
>JAHJJO010000089.1 GCA_018822835.1 Patescibacteria group bacterium | reverse complement strand
TGTTTATTTAGTCCATAGGGCGGATCGGTAAGTATTAAATCTACGGACTTATCGGGAATTAGTTTAAAACCTTCCAAACAATCAATATTTTGTATAGTGTTTATTAAATTATTTAGCATAAGATTTATTTTTGGAATTTAAAATTTTTGCCAAATCCACTCCTTTAATTCGTCTAATTCCGTTAAATTTGATTGATGGTATTTTGTCGTCGGCAATATAGCGTTTTATTGTAACCGGCGAAACTTTAAGAATTTCTGCTTTTTCCTCGGTTGTCCAGAGTTGTTTTTTGTCTATTTTCATGTTATCTTAAAAGTATCAATTAGTATCATTTATAATGCCTCATTCTGTATTATTTAGTTTTTACACAAACATTACATAAGATTTAGATGGATAAAAAAAATATTAAAAAAAGAGTAGAGAAATTAAAAAGCGAGATTAATCATCATCGCTTTCTTTATCATGTTTTAGATAAACAAGAAATCAGCGATGCGGTTTTAGATAGTTTAAAAAATGAATTATATAAATTAGAGCAAAAATACCCAGAATTAATTACTGCTGATTCGCCAACTCAAAGAGTGGGTGGCAAGCCATTAGAAAAATTTAATAAAATAGAGCATTCTAGACCAATGATGTCTTTATTTGACGCGTTTACAGAAAAAGATATGATTGATTGGCAAAAACGAATTTTATCAATTATCAATTGTAAAGAAAAAAATAATAAATTACAGGTAAAAAAAAGTATTAACAAAAAACCACAAATTGTAAATTGTGAATTGAAAATTGATAATTGTTTAGATTATTATTGCGAATTGAAACTTGACGGGTTGGCAGTCTCGTTGGTTTATAAAAACGGAATTTTAAAAACAGGCGCAACGCGAGGAGATGGAAAAGTAGGCGAAGATGTTACACAGAATTTAAAGACAATTGAAAGCATTCCCTTGAAATTAAGAAAACCAAGAGAGGATGAATTAAAAAATATTGGTTTAAATCAAAAACAAATAAATTTAGTATTTCAAGCTTTGAAAAATGGAACAGTAGAAGCGCGAGGAGAAGCGATTATGCCTTTAAAAGTTTTTGAAGAGTTAAATAAAAAATATAAAAAATTAAATAAGTCCTATAGGATTACAAGCGTCCAACAGGGTAAACCATTATTAGCAAATCCACGAAATGCAGCTGCTGGTTCAATAAGGCAGCTTGATTCAAAAATATGCGCGGAAAGAAAATTAGATTTTTATGTTTATAGTTTATATTGTAGAGACGAGGCATTGCCTCGTCTCTACAAGCACGAACAAGAACATGAGTTAGCTAAATTATTGGGATTTAAGGTTTTAAAACAGAATAAATTTTGCGCTAATTTAAATGAAGTTTTTAATTTTTATAAATATTGTGAAAAAAATCAAAATAAATTACCTTGCGAATGTGATGGAATAGTTGTCGCTGTAAATGATTTAAAATTATGGTCCACTTTAGGTACAGTTGGCAAAGGTCCGCGATATGCAATAGCTTATAAATTTGCGGCTGAACAAACAACAACAGTTGTTAAAGATGTAATTTGGCAAGTTGGACGCACAGGGGTTTTAACTCCAATCGCAGTTTTAAACCCTGTTAAAGTCGGTGGCGCGATAATTAGCCATGCTACATTGCATAATATGGATGAAATTCAGAGATTAAATTTAAAAATCAAAGATACTATAATCATTGAACGCGCTGGAGATGTAATTCCAAAAGTGGTACAGATATTAATTAAATTACGAACAGGTGATGAAAAAGAAATAAAAATGCCAACCCAGTGTCCAGTGTGTAATGCTAATGTTATTAAAATCTCTGGAGAAGTTGCCTTACGTTGCGTTAATAAAAATTGTTATGCAATAAATTTGCGACGTTTAATGCATTGGGCGTCAAAAAGTGCGATTGATATTGAAGGATTAGGCAAAAAAGTGGTTGAACAATTAGCGCAAGAAGGTTTAGTGCAGGATGTAAATGATTTTTATAATTTAATTGTTGATGATTTAAAGCCGTTGAAAAGATTTGCAGATAAATCAGCTGAGAATTTAGTTAAAGCGATTCAAAGCAAAAAAAATATTGAATTAGCGCGTTTTATTTATGCTTTAGGCATTAAGCATGTTGGAGAAGAAACAGCGCGACAATTATCAATTATCAATTATCAATTATCAATTTTAGATGTAGCAAAACATTTTCAAAATATTAAATTAGAAGATTTAGAAAATATGCAAGACATTGGTCCTATTGTTGCCAAGAGTATTCATGATTGGTTTCATGATGAGCGGAATTTAGAATTATTAAAAAAGTTAGAAAAAAGTGGGATTACAGTTAAAAATCAAAACAAAGATAGTGAGTTACGAGTTACGAGTTACGAGTTACAAGGTAAAAAAATTGTACTGACTGGTAGTTTGGAAAATTTTACAAGAGAGGAAATAAAAGCTAAAATAAGAGCATTGGGCGGCAATGTTTCTTCCGCAGTTAGTAAAAATACAGATTTTGTAATTGTAGGTAAAGATTATGGGAGCAAGTATGAAAAAGCGAAGAAATTGGGAGTAAAAATTGTTGGGGAGAAAGAGTTTTTTAAAATGGTTTTACAGTAGATTTGTCGCGTAATTAGTTTTGTTATGTCATGCACGTTTTGTATATTTTGCCACGATTATCCACATTATTATAAGCGCGATCACTGCAATGAAAAATAAAGAAATTTCTTTATAATTTTTAGATAATAATTGCTGGTTTGCGTCTAAAGCATAGCCCAAAATAGCTAAAATTGTCACCCACATTCCTGAACCAAGCCCTGTGTATAAAATAAATTTTTTAAGATTCATTTTAGAAAATCCAGCTGGCAGAGAAATTAATTGCCGCAATGCTGGTACAAATCTGCCAAATAATGTAGAAGCCCCGCTGTATTTTAGAAAATAATTTTCAGCATAGGCGATTTTTTTTTCATTAATTAGAAATAGTTTTAATAATTTATGTCCAGATAAAGAATAAATTATTTTTCTGCCTAAAGTGCGCGCTAAAAAATAATTTATTAAAGCGCCGATTACACTGCCAATGGTTCCAGACAAAATAATTAGAAAAATATTCATTTCTCCTTGATGCGCGAGATAGGCGGCTGGTGGAATTACTATTTCAGATGGAAAAGGAATAAACGAACTTTCAATTATCATTAAAAAAACAATGCCCCAGTAACCCATATTTTGACTGAATTGAAGAAGTAAGTTAATCATAAAATACAGAAAATATAATGCTAATCTAACGAATAAATGCCAATCCGCTAATCGCTAATAATTTTTTAAATTACAAAACTAATCAAAAATTATAAAATGCTTCTTTTTGTCATCCCCGTGCAAACGGGGATCCAGTGTTTATCGAATTAATCTGGATCCCCGTTTGCACGGGGATGACAATTTAGGCGCATTTTGCAATTCAAGGAATAATTTATATTTACAGATTAGCAGATTAGCATTATAGTGGATTTTTAATATGTCCAACATTACTAAAAACACATCGTATCTTGCTATAGCCTTAATTTTGCAAAAAATAATTTCTTTTAGTTATTTTACTATTTTAGTTAGAAATTTAGAACCAGAAAGTTTGGGTAAATATTTTTTTGCTATTTCTTTTACAACGATTTTCGCTATTTTTATTGACATTGGAATGGCTAACGTTTTAACCAGGGAAACAGCAAAAAATCAAAATAACGCGCAAAATTTATTAAGTGCTGTTTTAAGCATAAAACTTCCGCTTGCTATTTTGTCCCTTATCATAACAATAACGTTTGTTAATTTATTTGGATATAGCGCGTTAATCAAACACTTAATTTATCTTTCATGTATTAGCATGGTCCTTGATTCTTTCACAACTTCTTTTTTCGCGATTATCAGAGGGTTTCATAATTTAAAATTTGAAAGCATTGGAGCTATTATTTTTCAATTTATTGTAATGGTTTTTGGAATAATAATGCTTTACTTTAAAATGGACTTGCGTTGGCTGATGATGGCTCTTGTTTTAGCAAGCAGTTTTTATTTTTTATACGCATTTATTATTCTTTGGAAAAAATGGCACATTAAGATAATGCCATTGTATGATAAAGTATTAATAAAATCAATGATTAAAATAGCGTTGCCATTTGGAATATTTGCGATTTTCCAAAGATTTTATACTTATTTTGATTCTGTTTTGCTTTTAATTTTTGCAGGCGAACGAGCTGTCGGGCTTTATCAGCCAGCATTTAAAATAATTTTTGCTTTGCAATTTATTCCAATGGCCTTTACTGCTTCACTTTATCCGGCAATGAGCAATTATTGGATAAACGATAAACAGAGGTTGACTAAAATATTTGAACAAGCTTTAAATTATATGATTATTATTTCCATTCCCATTTCAATTGGCATTATTAGCTTGTCTGACAAAATTGTGTTATTATTTAAATCAGATTATAATGAAGCAACCTTGCCAATACAGATTATAATTGTCGCGCTTTTTTTTATTTTTATTAATTTTCCAATCGGCTCGTTATTAAACGCTTGCGACAAACAAAAAATTAATACAATTAACATGGGAATTATAGTGTGCGTAAGTATTATTTTAAATTTAATATTAATTCCAAAATTTCAAACTGTTGGCGCAAGTATTACTGTTTTTATAACTAATGCTTTAATGTTTGTTCTTGGCATATATTGGACATCAAAAATTATTAG
>JAHJJO010000088.1 GCA_018822835.1 Patescibacteria group bacterium | reverse complement strand
GGAAAAGGCAAATTTTGCAGAATAAAATATAAATCAATAAAGTCCTTTTTACTTCCACGGGAAGAAATCGCGTCCAACTTCATACAGGCAATATCTCGATAATCAGCCAATTGAATCCCCTGCCAACTTATTAATGGAAAGAGCAATTTATAAGGATAACCAAAAAAGCTTAATTTAACTGATAATAATTCTCCATCCAAAAAAGTTGTTTGCTTAAATTAATCATATTTTATATAACCATAATATACATAAATAATTATTTGTGTCAATTTATTTTTTCTGACCCTTTTGCTGATCTATCCACTTCATTAACACTTGTATTTTTTTAAATAACAAAACATTTGTAGTAATAAAAGCAACAAACACGCCAATAATAAGCATTACTGGTTTAGTATCAAATAGTCTATCAAGGAAATATCCAATTCCTCCAATCAATATTAATGGACCAAAAATTGAAGCGCTACTATAAGCGGCCATTGATAAACATAACTGTTTAATGGTTTTAGTGTTTTGCGGCATAAAATAAAATAAGATTTTTGAGATTTTTAGGATTTTTAAGATATTTAGGATTTAATTATCCTAATAATCCTAACTATCCCAATGATCTCAATAATCTTATATCTTAAATAATTCTTTCGCATTTTTTGTAGTAATTTCAGCAATTTGCGCAATGTCTAAATTTTTAATTCCTGCTATTTTTTCCGCAACATATTTTACAAATATAGGTTCATTTCGTTTTCCTCTATGAGGCTCAGGTGTCATATAAGGGCAGTCAGTTTCTATAAGCAATTTTTCTAATGGCATTTTATTGATTAAATTGTCCCATTGACTGCTAAAAGTAATCAAGCCAGTAAAAGAAACTATTAAACCAAGCGAGAAATATTCTTTAGCTAAACTTTCATCTCCTGAAAAACAATGCATTACTCCCCATGGCTTATTAGCTTGTATTATATTGTGATATTTTTCCCTGAATTTTTTTAATATCATCAGCATATCATCATGAGCTTCTCTGCAATGTATAATCACTGGCAATTTTATGTCTTTTGCCAAAACAAGTTGTTGTGAAAAAATTTCTTGTTGTTTCTTTTTTGTATTTATTACATTTTTTCCTTGATCTATATGATAATAATCCAAGCCAATCTCTCCAATTGCAACTACTTTTTCAGCTTGAGCTAATTTTTTATATTCATTATAATTAAATTTTTCCGCGCGAGTTTTAAAATTATAACCAGAATTTTCATCTTTAACTATAATATCTTCTAAATGAATTGGGTGAAGACCAATAGCTGAATAAACGCCTTGTTTATATTTACTTGCGTAATTTAACCCTCTTAGCGATGTTTTATATTCAGACCCAACCAAAATCATCCATGTTTTGTTATTCAAAGAATAATCAATTACATTTTTAGCATCATTTTTAAAAGCATTAAAATTTATGTGCGCGTGAGCGTCTATCAACATAGAATATTTAATTATTAAATTATTAACGTGTTCACGAGTTAACGAGTTGGCCTCGTCACCCCGTAAGATGTAAGATGCGGGGTGACGGATGAATTGTTGTTGCGTCACAGTCTCCCATCCCCAGTTTTTCCGCTTCGCGGATTCAACTGGAGATGGGAGACTGTGATGAAGCACCGAAAAAAATTATAAACCCATTAACCATTTAACTCTTTAATAAAATAATAATTTATATTCTACCAGATATACAAATTAAAAACAATGTGATAAAATAAAATTATGAAAAAACAAGAAAAGCAAAAAGATATCATATTTATATTTTGTCCAAAATGCAAAGGCAGGTCAGAAAAATGCCGTGATTGTTCAAAAATCGGATTAGGCGCTTTTTGGAATGAAGTATTTTTATATTGTGAATTCAAAATAACTAAACAAATTATTAGATTGCGTTTTTTGCAAAAACTTTTTAATTTTTTAATAAATTTATTCGCGGGCATTATTGGCTTAGCAGGATTAATTTCTTTATCATGGTGGATATGGCAAAATAACGGAATTAATCAATGGAATATATTTTTATTTTGGGATTTTCAGCATGAATTGCTTTTTATTTTTTGGATCAGCGTTTTAGCAGATATGTTTCTTGTTTATAAATTATGGGGCAGTAAATTTAAAATTTTACTAAAGCATAAAATAAAACAAAATAAAATAAAAAGTATGCCTAATAATTGGAATGAATTAAAAAAACATAAAAAAATTAATATAGCAGAGGCGTTTAATAAGGATGTTATAAAAATTATTGAAACATCTTTTTGGACAGCTAATAAATTAAAACATGATTACATTTCAACAACGCATCTATTTTTTGCTCTATTAAAAAATAAAAAAGTTTCTTCTTTTTTCTTTCGTTTAAATGTAGACAGGCAAAAATTAATTGATAAAATAAAAAATAGTTTAATAAAAATAGAAGAAGAGACAG
>JAHJJO010000087.1 GCA_018822835.1 Patescibacteria group bacterium | reverse complement strand
TTATAAAATAAATTTTATTTTTAAATCAGAAAATAAAATTTTTTAAGAGGAGGTAAAAAAATGGAGATGGTTGCATGTATTTGGGCGGCAGGCGCAATGCTATCATTAGCGGCATTTATAGTTCTTCCATTAAGAATACTGAAAGTTTTAATGGAAGAACAGGATTGTTGTAGTTTTGCAGCAATTTTTTCATGTATTTGGTTTGTTTATTGGCCAGTTATTTTTTATGTATTTTTAAAAAGGAGGAAGAGGAATGAATTTTTGTAGAGATATATTAAGAAATTCATTTGGCCATGAGTACTGTCTTTGTGAAAAGTGCCATGTTCTTGCAAAAAACCAAAGTTGTTGGGACATGCCAAATGGCGTGGGGTTGCCTTGTTGTTCTGCCACCGTTGATAGAAATTCTTTTTGCTTGCATAAATGTGCCGTTTACAGAGAATATAGATTGTGTTTTAGTCAACAAGTAGCAGAAAAACTTGGTTTTGGCTGGCAAAATGGCGCTACAGTGTCTTTTGGCGCACAAGCAGGAATATGTTGTTAATTGAGAATTAATAATAAAAAGGAGGAAAGTAAAATGCAAGCGCGAGCATCACCAATGCCTTTTATTTTTTTATGCATTTCAAAAAAAATAAAAGGGGGAAGTTAAAATGGAAGAGAGAAGTCATACTGTCGAAGTAGAATGGCGACAGTGCAAAAAATGCAAAGCATTTTTTTTATTTCCAATAAATAAAAAGGAGGTGAAATGCGGAAGTTGTGGAAGTCATAAAATGGCTTTCACCACACTGTCGTATTTGGCAGTATTATCCTTGGCTCTGGGTTCGTTATTATTAAAACAGAGCTAAAATTTTTCTGATCAGAAAAACCCTCTTGCGTTGTGTTGAGCACTTTATATTCACACATCTATACGCAAGAGGGCTATTTTTTTATGTTTTTATGTTTATATACTTAAATGATTTAGATGTCTAAATTCTTTACTTTTTGCGCGTGTGTTTGAATAAAATGTTTACGAGGCGCTACATCATTGCCCATTAATGTATCAAATGTTTTATCAGCTAAAGCAGCGTCTTCAATAGTAACTTGTTTGGTTATTCTGTTTTTAGGATCCATTGTTGTTTCCCAAAGCTGTTCAGGATTCATTTCGCCCAAACCTTTATATCTTTGTATATTTATATTTTTCATGCCAGCATTAGGCTGGTCTGCGCCATTCTCTTGATCAGAAGTATTTTTTTCTTCTTCGCTATTAATTCCGCCTAATTCATTGATTATTATGTCCTTTTCTTTGTCAGTATAAGCGTATTTCGCGACAGCTCCTTTTTTAATTTGGTAAAGCGGCGGTTGGGCTATGTAAAGATGACCACTTACTATTAAAGGATTAAAATGCCTGAAAAATAAAGTTAACAGTAATGTTTTAATATGAGCGCCGTCAACATCAGCGTCTGTCATAATGATAATTCTATTATAGCGCAGTTTATCTATGTTAAACTGGTCACTAATATTTGTGCCTAAAGCAATGATCAGGTTTTTTATTTCATTATTGGAGAGTATTTTATCTATTCGCGCTCTTTCTGTGTTTAAAATTTTTCCGCGCAAAGGAAGAATTGCCTGGAATTTTCTATCGCGACCTTGTTTTGCTGAATTATGAACAAACACTCCAGCAGCAAGCGCAAAATTATGCGTTCCTTTGACTTCTAAATCATAAACATCTATTTTTTTATCCAATTTTATTATTTTTTTTATCTTATGATTGTAATTTTTAACAGCTTCAAGCATGACATTTTTATTATTATTAAAAAATCTTTCTGTAAAAGTCTCTTTTTTAAGCAAATTTTTATTTTTTGATTTAATTCTCTTTTCGTTATATTTATTTATATTTCCATAATTTTCTAAAATTTGTTTCATAAAACTAATTGTATGCCTAAAATATGTTTGATTATATGCTTTCTTTCTATTGTCTCGAAAATTGTCAATCCATTGTTCTTTAGTTTTATTGCTTCTCCATTTTTTTAATTCAGGATTATCCCATTGTTTTTTTGCAATTTCACTTAATATTTTTTTAAATTCAGGATTATTTTTATAAAATTTTTTAACTTTTTGAGATTGTATTTCTTTATTTGTTGTTTTTGCCCAATATTTTTTTTGAGCCTTATTTAATCGTTCTAAGTTTTCTTTCCTGTAATTTTCATTGCTATTATAAAATTCTTTATATTTTTGAATCATATATTCTTTATATTTTTTATCTTGCCATTGTTTTTTTGCTCTTTCAGATAAAATTTTATTCATTTTTGGGGATAACATTATTTCACTTATCTTTTTTTTAAATTCAGGAGTTTGATGTATTTTCTTACATTTTTGTTTAACATCTTCTCTGTGGAGTGTTTTGCTAAGCATCTCAGTATGCAACTTTAAATGTTGCTCTCGAGACAATCTTTTAATGTTATTTGGATTGTTGTTTAATTTGTTAAAATCAATGTGGTGTTTATGCTCCATGCCATTTTTTATATATTTTCCCATTTTAATATTATAATTATCTACTAACATATGAGTAAATATCCATTTATCTTTTAAAGTATCATAAACCATTTCATATCCTGCTATAGTGATTCTTCCAATTATTTTCGATATTTTCTTTCTTAGTGGCATTAAACTTGCATTATTTTTTAGTTTATCTGCTTTGCAATAATCGCCATTTCTAAGCATAAATTTATGATCAGGAGTACAAATAATTTTTTTATTATTATCAAGAATTACTTTTATCACTTCAACATTTTTCTTGGTAATTCTAGGATTTTCTATTAAACCAATTTCAATATTCCCATATTGATTTATGGTGTAGCAATAATTTTTTTTACCTTCTTTTTCTTCTTCTGCTAATTTTTTAAAGCTAATATTTCTTCCATCTGCCAGCATAACTTTTGTATTACCATCAAAACACCCACCGGCACTATCTCCCTCAACAATATAAAGCTCGCTTTCTTCTGATTTTCGGTTTGAGCAATCAGCTAATTTTCCAGGCAAAGTCATGCCTTCCAAAGCTCCTTTTCTCAATATTGCTGTCCGCGCAGTGCGCGCCACAATGCGCGCTTGAGCTGAAATAACGCATTTATTTATTATTGCTTCAGCTTCTTTTGGATGTTCTTCTAAAAAAGTTAAAAGCGAGCTTCCAAAAATTTGTTCAACATGAGTTTTAACTTCCGCATTTCCCAGCTTTCCTTTTGTCTGTCCTTCAAATTGCGGCTCAATTACTTTAATGCTTATTATTGCCGTTAAACCCTCGCGAACATCTTCGCCTGTTAAAGTGTTGTCTTTGTCCTTAATTAAATTATTATTTTTAGCATAAGCATTAAGAGTGCGAGTTAACGCAGTTTTAAATCCAATTAGATGAGTGCCGCCTTCAGGATTATGAATGTTATTAGTAAATGGCAAAACGTTTTCATTAAATTCATCATTATATTGCAAGGCAATTTCAACATTTGTATCATTAATTTCTTTATTAACATAAAAAATAGTCTCATTTTTAATTGTTTTGTTCTCATTTAAGTTTTGGATATAAGATTTAATACCGCCTTCAAAATAAAACTTGTAATTTTTTTGTTTATGATTTTTTCGGCAATCAGAAAGTTTAATGACAATCCCCTGAGTT
Organism: Patescibacteria group bacterium; assembly: GCA_018822835.1. Classification (GTDB taxonomy): domain Bacteria; phylum Patescibacteriota; class Patescibacteriia; order Patescibacteriales; family JAHJJO01; genus JAHJJO01. Next base: position 970 of record JAHJJO010000087.1, on the reverse strand, counting down.
AAATAAGCTTGTTGGCGCATGCGATCTAATATTTTGCCCCAATTAAATTCAGTGCCTTCTTTAAAAATAGTCGGATCTGGCTTGAATGTAATTACAGTTCCTGTTTTATTTGTTTTTCCAACACTCTTAATTGCTTTAAGCGGTTTTCCGCATTTATATTCCTGCATCCAAATTTTTCCTTCTCTGTAAATTTCAGCTTTCAAATATTCACTTAGAGCATTAACTACTGAAACGCCGACTCCATGTAATCCGCCAGAAACTTTATAACCGCCACCTTCACCAAATTTACCCCCTGCGTGCAGTTTTGTTAAAACAGTTTCCAAAGCGGAAACTCCAGTGGCCTTATGTTTGTCAACTGGAATTCCGCGTCCATTATCGCTTATTTGAACAGTATCATTAGCAAGTAAAATAATATCAATTTCATTCGCCTCACCTGCCATTGCTTCATCAATTCCATTATCAACCACCTCCCAAATTAAATGGTGCAGTCCTGTTGATGATGTCGCGCCAATATACATCCCAGGTCTTTTGCGAACAGGCGCAAGACCTTCAAGAACTGTAATAGCATCAGCGTCATAAGGTTTGTTTGTTTGTTTTTTTATCATAAAATGTAAAACGCATAACGCATAACGCAAATTCGCGTTATGCGTTATGCGTTGCGCTCAAGTAAGTTAACATCGCTCCTCCTCCTGTTGATGTCCAATCAATATAATCAAATATCTTCGTCATTTCAAGGGCTTTAATTGTTTCGCCTCCGCCTACAACACCGAAAACTTTTTCTTTTTTTGCGCAAATAGCAATTGCCTTAGCTATTGCTAAAGTTCCTTTTTTAAAATTTTTATCTTCAAACATTCCCATTGGTCCGTTCCAAACTATTGTTTGCGCTTTTTTAATAAAATCAGAATATAATTTCACTGTTTCAGGCCCAATATCTAAAATAATGTCGTTTTTTGAAATGTTATTAATATTT
>JAHJJO010000008.1 GCA_018822835.1 Patescibacteria group bacterium | reverse complement strand
TATATTATTTTTATTTTATCATTTTTTTTAACCTAGTCATAGTGCCTTGACAGTGCCTTGGCTTGAACTGTACCTCAGCTTGAACTCTGGAGACTGCGACGAAGTTAAGAAAAATTATCTTATGTGGATAACTTCTCTTGCAATAGTTTTATGAAATGTGTAATATAAAAATATACCTATTTTATGTTTACAAAACTAAAAAATTATATAAAAGCCTCTATTGAAGAAATGAAAAAAGTCGTGTGGCCAAGCAAAAAAGAAACTTATCATTATGTTGCTTTAGTTATAGGTATTAGCTTGTCCATTGCTTTATTTTTAGGCGCTTTAGATTATCTTTTTACATTTCTATTTGCGTTTATATTTAAATAACAATATAATGCAAAATGCAAAAATCAAAATGCAAAATGACAAATTAAAATTCAAAAAAATAAAATCTAATTAATTTTTTTACTCTGTTAAATTTGCCTCGCAACTATTTAATAGGGTATATTTTGATTTATTTTAATTTATGTTTAATAAAAAAAATGAAAATTTTGAAAAAGCGGACACAATTATTGGTCAGGCAATAAAAGTAAAAGGCAATTTTAATGGCCATGGAAATGTTATTGTTGAAGGGATTATAGAAGGAAATCTTAAAACAAGCGGAAGTGTTGTTATAAATGATAAAGCAAAAATTTTTGCTAATGTTGATGCTAAATCAGCAAAAATTGGAGGTGAAATTAATGGAAATGTAAAAATTACAAATCATCTTCAAATTATGAGTTCAGCTAAAATTGTTGGTGATATTGAATGTTCAAGCATTTCTATTGAACAAGGCGCGATTATAAATGGAAAATGCGTTATGGCATCAGAGCAGAAACATGTAACGCATAACACGGAACACAATTAATTATAGTCAGCCTATTTAGAATAGTCAGTTTGATAAAATTTATTTTATCATATGAACACTAAATTAATAGAATTTTCTAATACTGAAAATCAAGATTTGCGAGGAATTGTAACTTTACCTGTTGGAGAAATTAAAATAGGCACGATATGTTTGCATGGATTTGAAAGATGTTCAACAACGGAAAAAAAATTTAAAGCGATTGCTGATAATCTTGTGAACAACGGTGTAGCTACGCTAAAATTTGATTTTTCTGGTTGTGGATTATCTGACGGTGATTTTAAATTTACAACAATAGAAAAACAAGGCTTGGAATTTTTGCATGCAATTGAAACCTTTCAGCAAAAAATTAAACATAATAGAATGTTTGTGATTGCGCATAGCTTTGGAGCTTGCGTTTTAGCAAGTCAACTTGAAAAAATTTACGACAAGATTGAAAAAATAGTTTTACTTGCACCAGCTTTAAATCAAAAAGAGCTTTTGCGATATTGGTTTGTCATAAACCAAATGAAAAAAATCAATCCAATTATCGAAATTAATTGGGAAAATTACAATAACTATCTTATTGAAGAAAAATTTTTAAAAGATTGTGAAAAAAATGACAAAATGATGAAAGTAAATTATATTAATCCAGAATATTTTTTGACTGGAAAAGATTTTGATTTTTCAAATATTTTCAATAATCCAAATTTACAGATACTACATATTCATGGAAATAAAGATTCGGCTGTTCCGCTTGATAGTCTTAATGTAAAATTTAAAAATCAAATAATAGTTGATGGTGGTGATCACGATTTAGAAAAACCAAATCAACTAGACCAATGGTTGCAAAAAGCTATAAATTTTCTATTGAATTAATAAAAAATAGAAAAAATGTTTTACTACTTTCAATGATCATTTAATCCTTGATAATTTACCCTGTTAAATAATTTTGTCTTAAACAAAATTCCTGCTCTGCAGGATTTAACAGGGTGAATTGATAATTGAAAGTTGATACTTGATAATTTTGATATGTGACGTCTATAGCTTTATAAACTTTTAACTACTTTATGTACATTTATATTTATGATGAGTATGTTAATCATAAAAAATACGAGCATTTGCTTGGACAAATTGAAACTAGAATTACTGATTTAGGATTAAATGGAAAAATAGTTCGGTTAGGAATTATGAAAAGCATTCAAGACAGTGTAAGCACTGAAATAAGGAATGGAGCAAAAACAATTATAGCTGTAGGAAATGATAAAACTATTAATCAGACAGTTCATTCTATAATTAATTTTCAAAAAAGCCATAATACAAAAACAGAGATTTTTTTTGGGATTATTCCTGTTGGAGAAAAAAATAATTTAATAGCTAAGGCTTTGGGAATTAAAGAGTGGAAAGAAGCTTGTGAGATTTTATCTGGCCGAAGAGTTGAAACAATTGATATTGGTCAAGCAAATGATAATTATTTTTTAGCTCAAGCTGAAATTTGCGGTCAAGGCACAATGCTTAAAATTAATAAACATTATTCCATAGAAATAACAGAGCCTGGAAAAATTCATATTATTAATTTATCTTTATACCCTAATAATCTTCCGCATAATACCAAGTCCTCTCCTCAAGACGGTATTTTAGAATTATATATACAAACTAAAAAACATTCGCTTATAAAATTTAATTCTCAAATCAATCAAAGTTTTTTTTCATTTCAAAAATTAACCATTTTTAATAAACATACTTCTTTACTTGTTGATAATAGCATAAATATGCCAGCGCCAATAAATATAAATGTTCTTAAAAAAAGATTAAATATTATAGTTGGCAAGAAAAGGAAATTTTAGATATCACCTCCGGAAACCGCATTGGATATTTAATAATTGCTGTTGTTAAACATCTATAAAATTATCAAGTATCAATTTTCAATGATCAATTCACCCTATTAAATCCTGCAGAGCAGGAATTTTGACCATCCCCAGTTTTCTAAGTTAAAAACTGAGGATGGTCAAAATTATTTAACAGGGTAAATAATCAATTATTAAATGATCATTGAACATTGATAATTTATTGAAAATTGATTATTGAGAATTGAAAATTATTTAAGATGCTATGCAAGAGAAGTTATACTATTTATCTATTTTTTTTTAAAACATACAATTGCTGAACCCCGGTTAGAACGGTTGTTATAAACCAATAAAGACTTAATCCGCCCGGTAATGTTAACCCAATAAATATCGTCAATACTGGCATAAAATACAACATTTGTTTATTCATTATAACTGCCATGCTTTCATCTTTCGATCCCTGCGTTTTGAATTCCGGTTTTTTAATAGACATCATTTTTGCTTGCCAAAATTGCGCTAAGCCAGCCAAGACAGCTAAATATGGATTTGGTTTGGAAAGCTCTATAAAACCCAAAGACATAGTATTAATATATTCTGGTTTGCTTATAAAAGAATAAACTAAATCAAGAGCTCCGTTAGCCATTCCGTTTTTAAACACTTTAAAAACGGCTATAAAAACTGGGAGTTGCACAATTAAAGGCAAACATGAAGAAAATGGATTAACTTTATTTTCTTTATAAAGCTCCATCATTTCTTTACCCATTTTTTGTTTATCATCAGCATACTTTTTTTTAATTTCATCAATTTTGGGTTGTAACTCTTGCAAAGCTTTTTGCGATTTAATAGACTGTTTTGATAAAGGCAGTAAAATCAATTTAATAATAATAGTAAGTAAAATAATAACCACGCCAAGATCATGTCCAGGAGTTATGTTGTACAAAAATACCAACAGATTCAAAATTGGCTGATAAAAAAAGATTTGAAAAATTTCAGACATAAAATTTAGTTTATAAAGTCAAAAGTTCATAAAGTCAAAAGTGAAATAACAAAATTAATTTTTATTTTAATTTAATTCAAAAACTTTCAACTTTATAACTTTATGAACTTTTAACTAAGTTATGTTACAAAAAAAATATATATATTTAGATCATAGCGCTACTACGGCTGTTGACACAAAAGTTTTACAGATAATGCTTCCATATTTTCATCATAAATTTGGAAATGCTTCTTCAGCGCATACTTTTGGGCAAGAAGCGTTAATGGCCGTTGATAAGACCCGTAAACAAGCGGCTCACTTTTTAAATTGTTCTAACCAGGAAATAATATTTACATCTGGCTCAACAGAATCTAATAATTTAGCAATTAAAGGGCTTGTTAGCGCTTTACAAAATAAAAAAATGCACATTATCACTTCATCAGTTGAACATGATTCTGTTTTGGAGCCGTTCAGAGAGCTTGAAAAAAATAATATTGAAACAACCTATCTGCCTGTCCAATCTGATGGAACTGTTAAAATAGATGAACTTAAAAAAGCTATTAAAAGCAATACTATTTTAGTGTCAATAATGTACGTAAATAGCGAAGTCGGGATTATTCAGCCAATCACAGAAATAAGTAAAATCATCAAAAAAATTAAAAAAAATCAGGAAATATATTTTCACACTGATGCGACTCAAGCAATAAATTTTTTAAATTGCGATGTGAAATATTTAGGAGTTGATTTTTTAAGTCTATCAGGACATAAAATTTATGGCCCAAAAGGCGTTGGATTGCTATATAAAAAACAAAACGCGCCAATATTATCTTTGCAACAAGGAGGGCATCAGGAAAATAATTTAAGGAGCGGGACTTTTAATGTTTCAGGCATTGCAGGGCTTGGGGCAGCTATCAACCAACTGAACAAAAAAGTTGTACAACAAAATAATAAAAAAATTTCAAAACTTCGCGATATGCTTGTTGATGGAATTATTAAAAATATTCCAAATGTTATTTTAAACACTAATCGTAAAAATTCCACTCCTAGCCACGCGCATTTTTCTTTTTTAGGGGTTGAGGGTGAATCAATTTTAATGGCTCTTGATTTGCAAGACGTTTATGTGTCAACTGGTTCGGCATGCGCTTCAAAAAATTTAAAAGCATCTCATGTTCTTTTTGCAATGGGAATTAAACAGGAAATCGCGCATAATTCCATAAGGTTTACCTTAGGAAAACATACTACAATTGCGGAAATTAAACAAGTTATCAAAATTTTACCGCCAATTATAAAACAGCTTCGCAAAATAAGCCCGTATAAAATCAATTAACAATTATCAATTAACAATCAAGTAATTACAATAATCATTATAAAAAAATTTGATAATTGAAAATTTACCCTGTTAAATAATTTTGACCATCCTCAGTTTTTAACTTAGAAAACTGGGGATGGTCAAAATTCCTGCTCTGCAGGATTTAATAGGGTGAATTGATCATTGATAATTGATTATTGAAAATTGTTTACGCTCTCTCCACATACTCCCCTGTTTCAGTGTTAACTCTTACTACATCTTCTTTTTTAACAAATATAGGAGCGGTTATTACTGCTCCTGTTTCTAATTTAATTTGTTTTGTAATGTTCCCAACAGAATTTCCCTTTATAGCAGGAGGCGCGTCAATTACTTGAAATTCCATTTTAATCGGCAAATTAATGCTAACAGGTTTTTCAGCAAAATACAATACATCAATATCAGTATTTTCTTTTAAAAATTTTTGTTTTTCACCTATTTGATCAAGGGGCAAATCAAATTGTTCGTAAGTTTCATTGTCCATAAAAAAAGCTGAGACATCGTCTTTATACAAAAAATTAGCTTTTTTATTTTCTATTTCAACATCTTCCGCCTTATCATTTCCTTGAAAAGTTTTATCTAAAATATTATTTGAGATTAAATTTTTTAACTTTGTTTTTAACACAGCCCCTCCGCGTCCTGTTTTGTGATGTTCAGCTTTTATCACAATATACGGTTCATTTGAAATTTGATTTTAACCTCCAAATCAGTAGCAAATAAAAAAGATGAATTGATGCATTACACATCAAATACTCACGAAATGGCAATCG
>JAHJJO010000149.1 GCA_018822835.1 Patescibacteria group bacterium | reverse complement strand
GGTAAAGGCTGACTAAATTCTCTGAAGCTAACTTGGTTACTCCGTAAGGAGAGAGCGGTTTGGGTAAGCTATCTTCTCTTAAAGGCAGATCCTGGCTGTCTCCATAAACTGAGGAAGAGGAGGCAAAGACAAGCTTCTTTAGTTGGCTTCCTTTGGCAGCTTCAAGAAGTCTCTGGGTAGATAGGATATTGCATTTAGTGTAAGTATCGAAATATTTCCCCCAACTGGCCCGCACTCCTGCCTGAGCCGCCTGGTGGAAACAGTAGTCTGTTCCCAGAAGAAGCTCTCTTAGATTCAGGTCTAAGAGATCTCCTTCAATGAAGGTAAATCCTTCCTCTGTTTGTAGAGGCTTCAGGTTCTCCTCTTTCATCCACCTGGGATAGTAATCAGTAAAAGAATCAATGCCAATAACCTGGTCGCCTCTTTTAATTAGCTCTTTGGATAGATGTGATCCGATAAATCCGGCTGCTCCTGTGACTAAAGATTTCATTTAAACCCCCTCACCTTAATCTTCTCCCCTAAGGGGAGAGGAAAGAGTAAGGGAATATTTTATTTGACTCTGACTGAAAAGTCAAGCAGTTTCTCTTTAAAAAAAGATGAGGATTTAGAAGAAGGGGGCATTATCCAAAGCATGGGTGGTTGTAAGTGTTCAGGTATCAGGTATCAGGTATCAGTTTTAAGAGGGTTAGATCAAGGTTATCGGTGATCAGTTATTGGTTAAGGAAAAGATAACTACTGATTACTGATCACCTCTTACCTGACTGCTGATACCTGACACCTGAATGCTTACTGGTGGTTTAAGGAAGACATTGAAGGCAAAAGGAAAATAAGATCACCGTAACAAACGGATAGGAGGAGGTGCAGAAGGAGTAGGAGGTGTACTTCCCATATCACTCCAGCCTCTGATGAGAATGATCCTGTTTCCATTTTTATAGTTGCCGGCGCCGGTATCGGCAATGAGAACATCAAGGTCTCCATTGTCACGAAGGACATAGTCAATGGCATGGGGACGAGCCAGACCGAACATAAATTCACCAACCTCAACACCATTTTCATCGACCTCGGATATTCGTCCGTTATCGGTTATGTCCGTGTGGTCATATCCCTTAGCTTCACAGATAATAGTATGGCCATTAGGCAGTCGCTCAGCATCGTAAGGATTATCATAACCGCTTATCTCCCAGACCGTCTCCTTGGTAATAGGATCTACCTCTATGATCTTGCCCGAGTTTTTACAGGTAATTAAGATATTTCCATTAGGAAGTAAGTCGGCATCAAGCGGATCCCCGCCATAGCCATAATCGTCAGTGTTATATTCCCAGATCTTATTTGTGGGATCAGCCTTATCGACAATGAAGACATCATCAGAATAGCGCATGGTAACCAGCAGGTTGCCATCAGGAAGCAGGTCTGCATCCACCGCGCAATCCCCGCCATGATCATTTCCATTATACCATTCCACTACCTCGTTGCCGGCACCATCTACCTCGAAGATCCTCCCGCCATCTTCATGGGCCGCAGTGACTAAGGTATTGCCATTGGCATGCCTTTCAGCCGCGCACAACTTCGTCGTATCGTTAAATTCCCAGATAACATCCCCGCCAATGCCTGTTAAGCAATCAGGGTTAAGCTCCATCACATTTCCCCTGTTTTTTCCGTTGCCGTGCATATTGGTAACCAAAATATTTCCATTATCAAGAAAGTTAGCATCGTAAGGGTAGGAATTATACTGGCTTGCTTTGGGAAGATCGTATATGCTGAGGATAGTGCCTGATGCTACTCCGCTAGTCCACCCATCGCCTGAAAAGAGAGACAAGATTAAAAAAGCTATAAAGGTTTTAAGCATTAAAACCACCTCCTGGTAAAGATTATAAATCCGAAAAGCTTTGAATAGCAAGCTTTGTTTTTTCATTGATCCTGGATAGCCATGGTATAAGCTGCCGGCACGCCAGCTTCTATGAGAGTAGCCTCACCCATTAATGGAAGGGCAAAATAGATTTTGTAAGGAATGGTGATGGTAACCGGATTGCCCGGGTTTGTTCCCTGGGGGGTACTGACGGTTATTGGCCCATCAAGCTGTCCTTTTAAGAAAAAAGAGTTAATAAGAGCATCGGCTGCTTCGTATATTTTGTCTCCTACTTCTTGGTCGCTTCCTCCTAAGGAGGCGCACCTGGCCCCTTCCCTGGCTGCTTGATTTAAGACAAGGTGATTGTGAAAGACAATCCCTACTTCAAAGATGCCTACCAAAAGCATAAACAGAAGCGGGATCATAACCGCCATTTCTACCATTGATTGACCTTTTTCTTTCTTCATCTTTTTTCCTCTTGATAGAATTTAAGTTTAAGCCTTAAAAGCCTTATTTGTTTGCTAATGAGGATACCATCCTCCTACAGGCTGTTCTATGCAAATTGTCTCTGAGATCGGAATCCTGGTATTGAAGACCCCGGAAATATAAGGCAGGGCAAAATAAACTTCATAAAAGAGGGTCAGTTTTAATCTGTTTTTGGCATGAACATCATCATAATCATCTCTTCCACCGGTATCTGCGCCAGATGAGACAATAGCTCCATCTGCATCATAAATCTCAATGTGAATCTGGTCACTGTAGAATCTACCGGCAAGAAGTGGAGTGTTGACCAGGGCATCGCCTGTTATGGCGTTGATAATCTGGACCATCTGATTGTTTGTTGCTCCTACAGCCCCCTGTCTAACTGCTTTGGCCACAGCCCGATCCAGGACTAAGTAGTTGTGAACAACAAAGACTGCTCCAAAGATAAAGACTAAGATCGCAAGGAGCACAACAAGCATTAAACTAAATTCAACTAAGGCCTGTCCTTTCTCTTTCTTCATCTTTTTTCCTCACTCCTTTTTAAGTTTTAACTTAAAGAGGCCTCATCAGATCCACGGAATTGTTACCATGCCAATTTTCTGTCCTGCCTTGGTCCCAACAGTCATGTCAGTAAGAGAGGAGGTAGGAATCGTATACTCAAAAGTGCAGGTTTCCTTGTGCCCGTCTTCTCCCAAATTGGTCTCGTCGAATTTGATGCCACTGATACCTGTTGTTGGGTCAGGATTAACGATCTCCACCGGATAACCAAATGTTGATGTGGCTGTTGCGGCAGCCATTTCACGCGCTTCTGCAGGAAGCTCAAAGCTGACATGACTAAGAGCAGGAGTCCAGGTGGCTTCATCGCTTGTTATGGTAAGGGTGAGTGTTGTGGTTCCATCACCATTATCTATTGAGCTGATAAGGGTTGTTGAGAAGCCGGTCTTATCTATTGCCCGCGGGATGTTGCATGGCCATGTTGGTGGTGCTGCTGTTCCTGTTGTTACCACCCTGACCGCAGACAACGCCCATACCTGCTTGCTGGTTATGCCCAGCATTTTAGTGAACATCAAAGGTATTATTTTTGTTGTTTGTACCTGAATGGTTTCTGCTATTCCATCTGTTCCAGGCGATGTGCCATTTAATTCGTCAAGAAAATCCGTGACCACAGCACTATCGGTATCAACCCCGTTTGCCCAGGCATATTGAACGGCCACTATCCTGGCCTGGTCTTGAGCCAAAGATTGAATACTTAAAAGGGCTAGGGGATCTCCTAAAGCAGGAGTTAATTCCTGTTGATATCTTTGGCCGCCGGCTAAGGCCGCAGCATCAGCGGCCATTTCAAGCTTCTTTTGCCAGAGATAGATCCTGCCAATATCTGCAATTAAAGAGAAGAGAATGATTAAAGTAAGCATAAAGAGAGCGACTATTATCCATATTTGTCCTTTTTCTTTCTTTTGTCGAGTAGACATCATAACCTCCTTCCTTAGGTATGCTTTGTATTCCCTGTTTCTCCTCTCTTTCGATATGAGGAGTGTCACAATATTCTACCATAGAAGTCTGTTTGACGCCCCTCACAGAACCGGACTTGAAGATTTCCCTCATCCGGCTCTTCAGTAATGCATCCCTTTACGAGGACAGGGTATAAGTTAGATGATATATACCCCATCTATTCCAGAAGCCTTATCCCTTTTCAGCCTCCAGAAGCAACTTTTGAGAAAATCCTCTGTAAGCAGATGTGCTAAGGATATATACTTACATTTTGGATTTCCTCTGTCGTAAGGTTAGGGGCGCAAGTTTTGTTCTCATCTGTTCTCCAGTTCTGCGTCTGGCAAATGTGTCCCTTACACCCCATCGCATTACTGTCAGCCCCTTTGCTCCGCAGGCATTACCCTGTTTCCTCGCTACTATGGGCTGATCCGACTGCCAATGTATAATATCTTGCTGTATCTTGCCGTCTATAGGCTTAATATTGCATTCTCTTGGGGAATACATTGGCTCTCCCGAGTTCATATCAGCTCCTTGTGGTATCTCGCCGTCATCTCAGACCCCGTCGGGTTCTTACAACCTCGCCATTTTCGGCTGTAAGAATACTGCCTGCTCCCCGATGAACGGTATCGGCCTCCGACACGATGGTAAATTTCGGGGTTTAATCTGTTCGCTTTCGCTACGGCTCGACACTTCCCGCCTCTTAGCCCCATTTAGTTCGTTACCTCCCTAAATGTAAGATTTGGTGTTGGGCTGGTGGCTAACCTTTGCCCAAGTTGGACTTTCACCAACAAGAACTGATACGCTTTGCTCGGCGCACTCATCTTTAACTACCTCCAATTTATCTAATTAAACGGATTACTTTTACTCCGCCAAGATTTCTGGAATTAAGGCCTCCCATTTCTCCGGAAGGAACAACAGCACTTCCTATATAAGTGGCGGTTACTCCACCATTACCTACCTTCTCCCACACTTCTGCTCCACCTTCACTATATTTTGTGTAGCCTTGATCATTATCATCAAGGCTATTTTCATCTAAAAGAAAGGCTTCAAAACGGATAATAGGACGATCGATTCTGCCATTAGCAAAGATATTCACAATAGGAACCACAACTATCCTTGGACATCCAGGGACATAATTACATCCATCGCACTTAGGAGTATGAGGACAGGCGCCTAAACGGCTCTTCTCTACCGGCACCAGGCCTCCTCCCCCAACTCCCTGAGCAGTTGGCCCCTCCATATTTCCTGGTTCAGTGGTAATCATCTGTCCAACCCTTAAGATGCCTGTAAACCCCGGTGGGCCAGGGGTGATATTGTCTCGATACCAGTCTGCTCCCTGTTGATCTCCCAGGGCTAAAGCGCTATAATTGGAGCTACCCCCGCCTTCTGGAAGTTTACTATCGTGGCCTCGCTTAATTATGTATCGCAGACAAATTTGATAATTCATGTCAGGTGGTCCCCAAGGAGCTGCTCCACCTACACCTGTTGCCCCTCCTATCCTGGTGGCTGCTTGCGCTGATATCTGTTTACTTTCTATGCCCATTATCTTAGCGAACATCAAGGGCACCATCATTGTGGCATCTACCTGAACGGTCTCTGCTATTTGGTCTGTTCCAGGGCTTGTATCATTTAGCTCGTCGTTAAAGGTTACAGTAACATTATTAG
>JAHJJO010000086.1 GCA_018822835.1 Patescibacteria group bacterium | reverse complement strand
GACAAAATGACATCGCGTATTTCTTCGTGTTTTTTTATATATTCAATAGAGCGGCTTATTTGAAGCCATGTTGGCTGTTTTATCGGGTCCCCAACCGTTCTTTTTCTTGTGCAAAAGCGACAATACATAGCGCACTGATTTGAAATTCGCAAAAGGATTCTGTCTGGGTATCTGTGTGTAACAAGCAAAGGGACACCCTTCCTCGTTTGTTTTGCCGGTTCTTCGTAAAGAGGGTCTTCTTCTCCATGCAAATCCAAGATTTCAGCTGAATTAGGAATACATTGTTTGTATATAGGGTCATCTTTTTCTTTTATTAAAGAAAGATAATAAGAATTTACTCGGGCGGGATAGCGCGCGCAAATGGCGGCCACTTCTTCTTGGGGAATGTTAAAATTGCGTAAAATTGTTAAAAAGTTTTCCGCGCTTTTCTTTAAAATTTTTTTCCACTCAGGAACAGCAGAACAAAATGGATGTTGTCCTTTACACGAAATCATATTATCTGCGCCAAAAATCTTGCCCGCGGAAGAGGGAGGCTCCTCTTGTTCTGCTGTAGTCAGCAAAGAACCTTCAAAAGAATTTGTTTTCATTCATTCATTTTTCTTAAGCGCTTGTTAAAAATACCGTTGGCGCGCTAATAATTTAAATCAAGTTCAAATATAAATTATTTTTTTTATTTGGTCAATCCCAGAGCCTTCTTTTATTAATGGAAGTGTGATTGTCGTTAAAAGAAGGCGCTTAAATGTTAAATTGTTTCGCGTCTGCTTTGCAGGATTTAATGGGGTAAATATCAAAATGAAAAATGACAGCTCAAAAATTAAAAATGATAAAAAAGCGGTTTCAAATAGGCAAAGATTATTTCCTCAAGCTTTGTGGTATTGCGTGTTTTTGCGTGAGAACATTTTAACATTTTATAATTGTAATTTTGATTTTTGATTTTTGCATTTTAATTTTCTATGTTTATATGTTTATATGTTTAAATGATTATATTTTATCTCAAATCTTCCAAACTGAAAAAATGAAAATTATATTTTTTTAATAAATTCATTACCGGCTTGCTATGAATTGCGTCAAAAGCGACTATGACCTTAATAATATCTTTTTGCTTTAAATTAGTAAAACTATTTATTTTATTAATTAATTTTGCGTTTACTGCTTTAGAATTTAATTTAATCTCGCCTATCAATAAAGAATTTTTATCTTCCCAATAAATATCAAATTCATTGTGCTTATCCCAATAATTAGTGATTGAACTCGGATTGCATTTTAAAATATTTTCTTCTAATATTTTTTTTAACAACATTTTTCTTGTTAATTCTTCAAAAATAAATCCTTGATGCGATTGAAATGAAATATTAAAATCGCTTAAAATAGATTTAACAGCTCCTAATTCTATTTTATTATAATTTTTATAAACATATCTGAACCAAAATTGCAAAAAATAATCTTTTAAATAATAGCGGTTGTTTTTGCTGTTAAATTTATTTGCCCAATTTCTTTTTTCCACTATTTTATATTTTTGAATTAATACGCTTAAATATTTACTGATTGTCGTAACAGGCAATTGCATTATATCAGCTATTTCATTAGTTTTTGTTTTGCCAATGCTTAAACAAAATAAAATATCAAAATATCTTTTATGGTTCGGCCCAAACTCCTCTATTAATAAATTTTCTCCCTCTTTATACAGCGCAGAATCTTTTGTGATAAACAATTCTTTTAAAATTTTTTCTTTTGAAGCGGTAAATAAATTAAATTTTTCCAAAACATCATAATATTTAGCCACTCCGTTAAATATTGAATATAAATTAAAAATTTTGTTTATTTGCTTAATATTATGGTCTTTGCAAATAGCGGCTATTTCATTAAAATCAAACCCTGATAGATAAATAAAATTATCAATTCTGCCAAAAAGCGGCTCTTTTTGGGTGAATATTTTGTCCATCAAACTCTGAATGCTCCCGATAAAAATTAGATGCATTTTTACGTGCTTTTTAAATTCATCTATTTTTTTCTGTAAAATAGAAAAAACCGAATTGTCCGTAAAACAAAAATTTTGAAACTCGTCAAAAACAACAATTAATCTTTGTTTTTTGCTTAATTCAAAAATAATATTAAAAAAATCTTCCCAACTTCTTATTTCTTTTGGCAAAAAAGAAAACCTTTCTTGCAATACAACGGAAAAATCATTCAAAATCATTTGCGAGCTTTTTTTTGTAACATAAAAATATAAAGACGGCTTATTTTCAATATATTTTTTAATTAACTCTGTTTTGCCAATTCTTCTTCGCCCTGATATCGCTTCTGTGATTAAATTATTTTTTGCAATAATAAAATGCTTGTTTAAAAGAGCTAATTCATTTTTTCTGTTATAAAATTTTTTCATTATATTATTTTATTATACCATACAGTATTATACCGCTGAGTATCATTTAAACATCTCAACATGTAAACATTTTAACATTTGATAATTTCTAATTCCTATTTTCCATTTTGATTTTTGTATTTTGATTTTATATGTTTAAATGTTCTGTCCAAGGACTTCTGTCCAAGGACGGTCCTTGGATACTCTTTGATTTTTGCATTTTGATTTTTTCTACAGTCCCTCCGCTTCAAAGTAAAACCTGACATTCTTAGTCCCTTCGCTTATTCCTGATGAAGGGATGTTTGTTCTGACATAGAATGTTTTGTGGTTTACGCAACTTCCCTCTGCGTTCACAGAGAGCGTTGCTGTAT
>JAHJJO010000085.1 GCA_018822835.1 Patescibacteria group bacterium | reverse complement strand
TATTTTTTAATTTTAGAAAAACAAATCAAAAGTATAAATTATTTTTTTTAGCTTCAGGGTCGGCAGTGGTGTCATGGCTTGTTAACCAATGGATCGCTTTATTTTATTTTAGGCAAAGACCATTTATAACGCATGATGTTATTCAGTTAGTTCATCACTCCCCAAGCAAATCATTCCCTTCTGACCATACTGCTGTCGCCTTTGCTTTGGCATTGTCAATATATTTATTAAATAAAAAATGGGGAGTAATTGCTTTAATTTTCGCATTTTTTATTGCTTTTTCCAGAATTTTTTGTGGTCTTCATTATCCTTTAGACATTCTTAGCGGGATTATTACAGCAAGCGCGTCAATTTTATTGTTGCGTAAAATATGGAAGTAAAAGTATATGTGAAGTAAATTTCTTTATTTTTTAAAATTTTGCATAAAAAATTATTGATCATAAATTTTATGGCTACCAATTGAATAAAATCTAACTATGCCGTCATCAGCAAAATCAAAAATAATTCTATATTGATAATTAATAGAAAAAGCACAAAATCCATTCAGTCGACCTTGCAATTTATGGGTTTTTAATTTTGGATCAAATGGATTATTGCGAAAAATGATTTCTTTAATTTCAGATAATTTTTTAATTTTATTGGCAATTTTTTATATTGTTTAGTAAATTTCGGTAAATATAAAATTTTCATAAATAAGATTACCTTAAATCTTTCAGGGAATTTAATATTTTACCTTTTCCCGCTTCAAACATTTTACGATCCGCTTTTAATTCATTTGCTAATTTATTAGTATTCCATAAACGAATAAGATGTCGAAAAAATTCGCTGGTTGAAGCAAAACCGCCCTCTCTAACTTCTTTTTTAATTGTGCCCGCCATTATATTTGGCAGAGAAATATTTATTATATTACGCATAGATTTAAAATTAAGCTGTAATAATTTGTGTTACAATTAAATAATATCATTACAAAAATAATTGTCAATATTTTAAAATATAAAAATTAAGGAGTACACTGCTAAAAAAATTTTAAGTTTGAAAATTTACTACTAATTTTTTATTAAAAGCTGATGCTATTTTTTGTAAAGTTTCAATAGTTAAGTTTTGCTCACCTGTTTCAATCCGCCCAATAGCGCTTTGTTTTAAACCAATTTTGTCAGCCAACTTTGCCTGGCTTATTCTTTTTTGCTTTCGTAATTCAATTATAGCAAGAGAAATTTCTAATTTTTTCTTTTCTAATTCAAAACCTCTTTTAAACTCAGGGTCTTTTAATTCTTTTTTTAAAACTTCATCAAAACTTAATAACTTAATTTTTTTTTGTTTTTTAAAATTCATATAATTTGTCGTTTAAATTTGCTAAATAATTGTTATAATAATTAATGGCTTTATTAATTTCTTTTTGTGGCGTTTTATTTGTTTTTTTACTAAAACCATGTAATAAAATAATTTTTTGGCCGTCAAAAATAAAATAAAATATTCTATAACAATTTTTATTAAAATCAACACGTAATTCCCAAATTTTATTTTGAATATGTTTTGAATAAGGCATTCCTAAATTACCATTTTTTTCTATTAACAAATTTGCGTATGATAAAATTTTGCGCCTGCTTTTCTTATCCAACGCAGAATAAAATTCATAAATAAAAGATCTGTTGTTTGTATTATAATAAAAATATAAGTTTAATTTTTGATCACTACTCATATAATAACATAAATGTTATAAAAGTCAATTAAAAATCAGCCAAAAATATTATCCACAATTAAATTACTAATTCGTAATTTAATAATCACAAGCCCGATACTCGCCCAAAGCAAAGTGCCTTTTCCTTTTTTAACATTTTCCGCGTTTCCTCCAGCCATCATCCACATTTACCCAGTTAGATATGAAATCATCTAACGGGGTAAACCCGCCATAGATAAACATTGCTAAAGCCAACGACCCGAATATTTTAACCATCTTTACGAAAAAGAAAGATGCAACTTTACTCCTAAAGCTTCAACTAGTTTTCGTAAAAAAGCCAGGCTGGGGTTATACGTACCGCGTTCCAAACGAGAAATAGCAGATTGCTTAATACCAATTTTTTTGGCAAGCTCTGTTTGTGTTAATCCTTGTTGAATGCGTTTTTTTATAATCATCTGAATTAACGCAAATTCAGGCTCTAGCTCATTATAAGCTTTTTTAATTTTTTGACTCTTAAGTAATTGACTTTTAAATATTTTATATGATTTTATAGATTTAATGGTAATTATTTAAGTTGATATCCAAAATGTTCAAGTAAATCAATGGTTCTTAAAACTTTGGCAATTGTTGAACACTCTAATGACACAATAAATTTCTCAACGCTATTATCTATTTGAATATTCATAATATAGTTTAGCTGAAACATTATGACCCCGCTTGGAAATATAAATCATAAATAAAAATTCTCAATTAATTCGTAATTGATCATTGTTAATTATCTGCTTCGTCCCTTTGCTTTAATGCATTACGCACCCGCCCCGCTTCTTACGCGGAGTTATGTGTTACGAGTTGTGAGTTATGAGTTATGAGATTACTCCGCGCCAATCGCTTTAAGCACAAATCTGACTAAGGCGTAAGAAGAAAAAATAATCACCAAACCCAAAGCGGCCCAGACTAAAGTGTCTTTGCCTTTCTGTACTCTTTCCGCATTTCCTCCTGCCATCATCCACATAAACCCGCCATAAATAAACATCACCAAAGCCAACGATCCCACAATCCCCAACGCGGCGTTAATAATCTTCCCGATGAGAGCTTGGGGGGAATCTGTTTTAAGGGGGTTGTTAAGACAAACTTGCCCTGTTGGACAGTCTTTAATAGCACTAACAATATTGTTAGTTTGAAATAACGTAATTACAATTAATAGCAAAACTACAAATAAATATTTTTTATTTTTCATAT
>JAHJJO010000084.1 GCA_018822835.1 Patescibacteria group bacterium | reverse complement strand
CGCGCCTGGATTTTCTAATGACAAGCAAATATTAACTGTTAGTTTAACTAAAATAATGTTTTTATCCCCGATATTTTTAGGAATATCAGGAATATTGGGCGGTATTTTACAGTCATTTAAACGATTTTTTATTTATTCATTATCGCCAATATTATATAATATTGGTATTATTATCGGGGCTTTGTTTTTCGTGCCAATATGGGGACTCTATGGATTAGCTTGGGGGGTGGTGCTTGGAGCGTTTTTTCACATGCTGATACAATTTCCGGCTGTTATTAATTTAGGTTTTAGGCCTAGGTTGGTGATTAATTTTCATAACAATTGTATAAAAAAAATTTGGAAAATTATGGTGCCTAGAGTGATGGCCATAGGTGTTACGCAAATTAATTTATTGATTATTACAGTTATTGCTTCAACTTTAGCAAGCGGATCTTTGACGATTTTTAATTTTGCTAATAATTTGCAATATTTTCCAATAGGCATTTTTGGGATTTCTTTTGCAGTAGCTGCTTTTCCAAGTTTTTCTGAAACAGCATTTAATAAAAAAGATTTAGTTTTTAATTTTTCTGCAACAATAAGGAATATTTTATTTTTCATTATTCCAACAACAGTTCTTTTGATTATTTTACGGTCGCAAATCATACGAATCATTTTGGGAACAGGCAGATTCACCTGGCATGATACTATTTTAACAATGAATACTTTGGGTTTTTTTGCGATTAGCTTGTTTGCGCAGGCAACTATCCCATTGCTTACGCGCGTATTTTATGCGCGCCATAATTCTAAAACTCCATTTTTTATTGGTTTGTCAGCAACAATTCTTAATATTATTTTATCTCTTTGGTTAATCAATAAAATGGGAGTTGTTGGACTGGCTTTAAGTTTTTCAATATCTAGCATATTTAATTTTATATTGCTTTGGCTTGCTTTGCGTTTTCAAGTAGGCAATATGGATGAAATAAAAATTTTAATTTCTACAATTAAATTTTCTATAGCCACAATTGCATGCGGAATTACTGCTCAAGGAATGAAATTTATTATTTGGCCATTCATTGATATGTCTAAATTTTGGGGAGTATTTACGCAATGTTCAGTATCTGCAATATCAGGAATTTTAGTTTATTTTATTTTTTGTTCATTGCTCAGGGGTCGGAACGCAGAATGCAAGACACTATAACTCTGTGCAACAACTAATAATCAACAACATTCTTTCAACAATTCATCCGTCACAGTCCCCCGCCGAATCGGCGGGGGACTGTGACGAGGCCAGAGAAATTTAATCTCGTGGATAAAACGACTTTATTAGAAATTATAATTTATAATTTAGAAATTTATGAAATCCCACTCATCCCAAATTCTCGAGGGTTCACGCGCCATTGCGCTGACCATCAAAAATATAAAGCCTGCTGTAGTATCGGCTTATCCAATTACTCCGCAAACTCATATTGTGGAAGATTTAGCTTTATTTAAAGCCAAAAATGAAGCAGATTATGAGTATGTGTTAGCAGAAAGTGAATTTGCGGCAGCTTCAATTGTTGAAGGAGCAAGCGCGACAGGTGTCCGGACTTATACTGCAACAAGCTCTCAAGGACTGCTTTTAATGGCAGAGGTTTTATTTAATATTGCCGGAATGCGTTTGCCAGTTGTTTTAACATGTGCGAATAGAGCTATTTCAGCGCCAATTAATATATGGAATGACCACCAAGACGCTATGACAATTCGTGACGCTGGATGGATTATGTTGTTTGCTGAAAATCATCAAGAAGCTGTTGATCAGCATATTATGGCTTACAAAATTGCTGAGCAGTTGAATTTGCCTGTTGTTGTTAATGTTGACGGATTTACTTTAACGCATACTTATGAGCCGGTTTTTGTTCCTTCTGAAAAACAAATTAAAAAATATTTACCTGATTACAAACCTAAAGCAGGACAATTTTTAGATCCAGCTCACCCAATAACAATGGGCGCTTTTGCCACCCCAGCGTATTATATGGAAATCCGACAAGATTTACATAATGATTTGGTTGATAGTCAAGATGTTATAAATCAAGAATATATAAAATATCATAAAACTATTACAGACATCCGATGTCCAAAAACAGAGGCTAAACCTCTGTCAGCTGAAGCTGACAGAGGTTTGGCCTCTGTTTTTGGACATCGGATGTCTAATAACGGTCTCATAGAATACTATGGCCCAAAGAATCCTAAAATTATTTTAATCGCAATGGGGTCGGTTGTTGGGACTATTAAAGATGTTGTTGACAAAACACAAATAGCCACAAATAAAAAACGAATGGCAACAAATAAGATTGGGCTATTAAAAATAAAATGCTATAGACCGTTTCCAAAAGAAGCTATTTTGGACATAATTAAAAAAGCAAAATATATTGCTGTTTTAGATAAAGCTATTTCATTAGGACATATTGGTCCATTAGCATCTGATATTAAATCAATTGCCCAAGGAAAAATAAAATCCAAAATTCAAAGCTTTATTATCGGCCTGGGAGGTCGAGATGTTACAGAGGAAATGATTAAAAAAATTATAGCAGAAATTGAGAAGCGCGATGATGAAGTTAAGTTTATTGGGTAATTTAAATTTATTATTATTTATGCAAAATAAATTTTCAAAAATTTTAATAATTTGTTTTTTATTCATCTTCATTTTTCAGCTTGGAAGTCTAGTTTTTTTATTAACTGCTCCTTCGCAAAGCAACGCTGGTGAAATAGAGTTTAATCCGCAAATTTCGATCCCTGGCATGGAAAATATGCAAGAATTTCAAAAAGTTGAAGGAAAAACAGGTGTTTATAAAATTGATGGCGCTTCCATTGGCGCGTACATTAAAGCGATTTATAAATACGCGATTGGGGTTGTTGGAATTTTAGCCGCGGTTGTTTTAATGTGGGGCGGATTAGTATGGTTAACAGCAGGCGGTAGCGCGGAAAGAGTTACAGAAGCAAAGTCATGGATAACTGCTTCTCTAACCGGCCTTGTTTTAGCCCTTTGTTCTTTTATGATTTTGGCAACAATTAATCCGGACTTAACAACATTCCAACCGATTGTCGTGAAGGATGTAGAAGCGCAGGGGTGTTGTATACTTCCTCAAGGCGGAGAAATGCCAGGAATGACACTGCAAGACTGCAAAAACGATGGAGGAGATTGGTTGCCAAAAGCATGCCCTGGTCGTCGATGTGTTATTGATTATGGAGGGATAAAATATACAGGCGAAATTATTCCAATAGGTCAAATACATCCCGATGAATATAAAAGCTTTTGGCATGCTCTTTATGACGGTCATGCCGAACTTTATTTTTTTGACAACGTAATTGCAAATCCTATTATAACAAATAGTACCTGTGGATCATTTTGCAACACATTGAATGGCTCTGACACTAGATTTGAAGCTACGCAAACAGTAAATGGCAAAAAAGTTGCCTGTTGCGTTTGTGATAGAAAAAATAGAGATAAATGCACAGAACAGAATGAATGCAGTTCTCCTAATCAATACTGTGCTGTAGGAAACAGTCCTAAAGAATGTTTAGATAAAAAACCAGTGGGGCGTAATTGTTATAGAGATTATGAATGTATCAGTGACGATTGCAGCTCTAATTTGTTTAATCAGCTTGGCGGGCATCAGTTAGGTGATTGCGAATAAAATAATAAACGACTTTTTCGGCTCCGCCAAAATCTCTCAGCAGAGGATTAATTGTCTGAACCACTGATTTTCACTGAAACCACTGATTATCACTGATTAATTAATTAATTAATTAGTGCAATCAGTAAAATCAGTGAAAATCAGTGGTTCAGACAATTAATCAGTGGTCTAATTTG
>JAHJJO010000083.1 GCA_018822835.1 Patescibacteria group bacterium | reverse complement strand
TGATGGAGATGATGAAAGAATTAACAAGGCAAAAGCAATATTAAAAAATGCTGTTATTGGCTTGATAATTATTTTAATGTCTTTTGCTATTGTTAGTTTGATTTTAAGTAAATTATTAGACGCAACAACAGGCGGAGGCGGATGTACTCCTGGAGATATAGCTAATTGCGGATGCCAAGGAGTTGGAACAAAAACTTGCGGAACTGATGGCGCTTGGGGAACATGTAGTGTTGGGGCATGCGGACCTGGCTGGGATGATGATCTATTTTATATTAAAGCTATTTCGCCTCCTGATGAAAGCGTAAACATAATTAGAAATGCAAAAATAAAATTTACTTTTAACGCCCCTCCTGATGAAACAACAGTTAGCGCTGAAACATTTAAAGTAGAAAGTGGTGGTGTTGCTATTGACGGAACATTAAATATTAATAATAAAACAATTGAATTTATACCTGATGAAATATGTCCTGAAAATTTATGCGGGGCAGAAAATTGTTTTCCAGAAAACGCCGCAATTACTGTAAAAGCAATAAATGGAGCAAGTGGAATTTTAAGAGCAGGCAATGGCTTGGAACTTAATTGCGGATTAGAACAACTGTGCGAAAGCACTTTTACCACAGGAGAGACCATTGATTGCGAAGATCCAAAAATTAACTTTTATTTTGACGAGATGCAGGTCTGCGCTGTGTCTGATAATGAAATAGGAGCAAACGCTGAAGATGATTCTGGCGTGGCATTAGTTGAATTTTACGCTGACGAAGTCATAATTGATAGCGTTGGCAATCCTGATCCAATTAATAATAATCCTTTTAGCGCTTCTGTTGTTTGGGATGGGAGCGGATATGCAGTGGGAAATAATGTAAAATTTAAAGCAACTGCTTATGATATGGACGATCATAGCGCGAGCGTTGAAGCTTTAGTAAAATTACGGCCTGAACATTGCTGTAACAATCTTCAAGACGCGGACGAAAACGGTATAGACTGCGGAGGAGAATGTATTTCCTGCGAAGGGCAAGGGCCGGTTATATACTCAATTTCTCCGAGTGACAATGGAACGCCTAACGGCGCGCCTGGAAATATAATAACAATTCAGGGGAAAAATTTTGGGGTTGTAGAGTCTTTGTTTGAAAATGTCCTAACTAATGTTGATTTTGAAAGTGGGGCAGTTGGAAAATTGCCTGCAGATTGGTCTGGAGGAGGTCAAAAACATTCTTTTGTAAAAATTTCCTCAAATGAAAGAAGGTCTGGCAATCAAAGTATTTTAATACATCAAGATCCTAATCAGCCCTATCCAGGAACTTGCACTGAAAACTTATGCAAAAATTTATCTGGTTGGTGCACTTGGCTTTCTGCTACTCGTCAATGCAGTTTTGTGAGTGTTGATTTTTGCCATTCAACAGCTCCATCTATTTATAATGAAGGACAAACTTTTTGCTGGCTCAATACTAATAGAGTAATGTGGGCGAAATTAGTTTATAATGTCTCATCATTGGGCTGGCAACCAGGAGAAAAATATATTGTTCAATTTTATTATAAAGGCCATACTGACGCAAGCTTATCTATAAGCTTAGGGTATAGTTTAGGGTGGTTAAGTTATTGCGCTCCCAAAAGCGGTGTTTACATAAAACCTGATGGCAGCTGTATATATGGAAGCGATTGCTCTGAACAGCCAGGATACTGTTGCGTTAACGCGCCTACTCAAACAAAATGTTACCCATATAAAAATCTTCCTTGTATTAACGCAGGCACTTATAACAGTTGGACAAGATATTCTGCTATACTTACTTATGATGAAGCAATGACAGTTCTTCCAAGAAAGGAAATTGGAATGAGTATAGGTTATAATACTACGGGCGCTCAAGGAACAAACCTTTATATAGATGATTTTGTAGTTGCCAAAATACCTATCAACGGCAATGTTATATTTTTAGGTGATGACAGCGCAGACGAAGATGATCAAATAGCAACATTTCCTTCTGATCTTAATCCAAATTGTCAAAGCACTTGGCAGGATGACAAAATAATAGTAGTTGTGCCAGACAATGCTAAAACCGGACCTATTAAAGTTGTCGCGGAAACCGGATTGTTTGATAAAACTAATAATAATTTTGGTCCATTTATTAATAATTTTGAAATAAACAATATTGTTAGACCAGGACTTTGTAAATTAGAATTAGAAACATCTCAAGGACCAGAAGAGGAAGGGGCTGTTATAGGCACGGGGTTAATATATTATGGAATAAATTTATTAGAAAGCGCTGCCGCTTTTGGAGACATAAAAAAAGGATATGTTGATGGATTAAATTCAAGTTTTTTTAATGATTTACAAGGAACAGCAGGGGTTCCAAACATTCAAGCAGGCAAGACAACAACTTTTGTTTTAAAAAATAATATAAGCAGTAATTATTTAGATTTTACAAAAGATGAAGAACCAAAAATAGGACATTCTATTATTTCTTTTGAACCAACAAGCGGAAAGATCGGACAATATGTAACAATTCGTGGAAGCGGTTTTGGCAGATTAAAAGGAACAAGTAAAGTTTTTTTTGGAGATGCAAACGGGACAGAGGCAAGTTATGATTTTCCAGATATTTGCGCTGATAGCGTATGGGCTGACAATCAAGTTATTATTAAAGTCCCAGAAGGAATCAGTGATAACAATTATATTTTAACAATGCAAATTGAAGAAAAGATTACAGACACTAATAAACTTGCTGTTCCTAAGTTTAATGTTAATTCATTATTAATATTAAAACCAAGCTTATGTAAAATTAACCCAACAATTGGTTCTAATAATAGCGAGATTAGTTTATGGGGTGAATATTTTGGAGATCAGTCAACTGGTTTAGTTAGATTTAACGCTAACAAAGATCAATCAGGGGTAAATATTGCATTTTGGGGACGTAGAGACGAGGCAATGCCTCGTCTCTACGAAATAGAAACAACGGTGCATCAAGAAGCTATTACAGGACCTGTAAAAGTTGTTCAAAGTGGAAATGCTGGCAATGGAATTAATTTTACAGTAGGGGAATGCGCGCAAAATAGCGATTGCGGTGGAACAGATGTTTGTTGTCCAGCAGGAAGTTCTGAGCAAGGGAGATGTAAAACAAGTGAAGATGCATGTTACATTAATGTTAAAAGCAGTGTTTATGAATGGGATTTTAGCACAGGCGGAAGCGGTGTTGGAGATCCTTGCGACAGTGATTTAGCGCAAGCCGGCTGTCAAGCTGATAATAATATGTGTGTTAACGAATTAACCTGCGATCCAGCAAGCTGTACTTGCCAAGGCAATATTGGAGAGCCTTGCGACAGTGATTTAGCGCAAGCCGGCTGTCAAGACAATAATTCGTGTACAGGTGGATTGCTTTGTAGTTCAGTAGCAGGTTGCACTTGCCAAGGCAATATTGGAGAGCCTTGCGATTTAGATCCAGAAACCTCTGTTTGCAATGTTGATAATAGCGCGTGCACAGGTGGGCTAACCTGTAATTCAGCAAGCTGTACTTGCCAGTCAAGCCAATGTTCTGTTGATCAAACACCTTGCGGAACGGTTTGCTGTTCAGGCGCATGCGACATCAATGAACCTAACAAATGTTCTGATTGCGAAATAGATCAAAATGAATGCGGGGATGGAAATTGTTGTAATGGTTCTTGCGAGGCGGGTTATTTGGATTATAGTGTATGCCCTGCCTCTTGTGGAAGTTATCCGTCAGGTCAGTGTTTAGGAAATTTCTGCCCTAATTCTCCGGGTCAATGCTCAGCTTACGAAGGAGAAGTTGATCAAATAGTTGGTGCTTGCGATAATGCTGTATGTGATGGTTTAGGCGCCTGCGATGCGTCGTGCGTTTATAATTCTAATTTAAATAAATGTGTTAGCCCTGCTGTTTGCGACTTGCCAAAAACAGCGCAAGATATTTTTGGAAAAGATATTCAAGCTTACTGCGCTGAATATAACGGGAGCAATAGATGGCATATTAATACACCAGCGAATTGCCCACTCGGGTGGAATAGTATTGGTTTTGGGAAATGCGTAGAAGATGGGACAACCTGTGATTTATGCGCTTCTAATTTTACTTGTTTAAATAATAGCGGCGCGGGCGTTTGCGGGATTGATCAAAATATTTGTACAACCGGATCAAGTTGTAATGCCTCTGGTAAATGTATTACGCAAGATCAATCAAGTTGCGAATGCTGTTGTGAAATAGGAGCAAGAGATGGAAGCGATTGTTGTTCAGGGTTGGTTTGTGAAGGTGACTGCGGGAGCGATCTTACAACCGATACGGATACTTATGGTTATTGCTCTGGCTGCGCTAATGTCGCTAACCCTGATGCGGCGTGTAATTGCGAAGGGTCTTATGGAAAATTTTGCGATACAAGTATTTCAAACGGTGTCTGCCGCGACTGCGCGCAATTATCTAATCCTGAAGAATGTTCAAAGCATAACAGCTCCTGCTGTGTTGACAATATGAACAATGACGCATGCAGAGGCGTTGGCGACAGTGTTATTGTTAATGAAAATAGTTTAAATTATTGCGGTTATTATAGTTGCGACACTCTTGACCCATCTATCTGCAATTCCACTGCAAGCACTACAGGAAATTATAGAATGAATGATTGCAATAATAAATGCAAGTCAGAAGGAGAATATCCAGGGACATCTTGCCATGACGAAGGTGATGATGCGTGTACTTTAGATTGCGGATTAGGTTATGAGTGCAGAGGAGAAAGTGGGTGTTCTCAAACAACTTGTGGATATGATACAACATGTTTGTGTTGTTGTAATCCTGCCAATGATCGATGTGGAGATATAAATCCTCATTTTATTTGTCAGTCAAACAAAGAACCTTGTACTGCCACCACTGATGAAAGAGGTTTGTGTTGCGGGTGCGAAAGCGACTTGGAATGCGGATCAATAGATAATGTTGGTTGCGGATCTGATGCTTGTTGCCACGCAAGACCAACTGTGACTGAAGTAAATCCCGGTGATGATTTGGAAAATATTTGCCGCAATACTATAATTACTGCTGATTTTAGCGAAAAAATGGACGTTAATAGTTTTTCCGGCAATGTAATTGTTGTTGCGGATTATGGATCAACCATGTGCCCTGAAGGCACGCAATATTTAACTTATAATACTTCCTTAGATGACGGCTCCATAGTTCCCTCTCCAGTTTTTTCCTTAAAAACTGGAGAGGGACTGTGGAGCCAGTTGTGGAATACAATAAAGGCTTCACAGCCTCACAATTTTAATTTTGCTTCGCAAAATTTAAATAGCTCGGACTATGGAGCCGTCAGCTCGTCGTGGAAAGCTGTTGCAATTAATATATGGAATAAAATTAAAAATTCTTTTGCAAATTTATTCACTGGAAAAACATTCGCTTTCACCACCCCTGATCCAGCCAATAACTACTGCGCTATTGCGGGCACAGTAAGCGGAACGCATAATACTGATGACAAAACAACATTGACTTTTAGCCCAAGCCAGTTATTAGATGGAAATAGAAATTATTATGTTATAATAAGAGGAGATAAAAATCTTGACAGCAAAAACGGAGTAAAAAGTATTTGGAACATTGGAATGAAAGGTCCTAATACAGCAAGTTTTAATGGCATAACATTTAATAATTCTAAAATTTGGCAATTTAAAACTTTACCTGAAGCGGAAAATAACGGCGTATGCGCATTAGACCATGTTGTAATAGATCCGTCATCTTATTTATTTCAAACAACCGAAGCAGGCGTGAAGGAAAATGATTATCCAGACACTGATGGTAATTTTGACAGCACTTTTGATACAGTCAAAGACAATGACAAAGTATTTACAGCAACAGCGAGAACAGTTGACGGGCAAACCATAATTCCTGTTGCGGGATATAAATGGGAATGGGAATGGGGTATAGAAAATCCGAAAGTTGTGTATATTGCCAATGAGCCAGGATGGATAGATGTGACTGATCCTTTTAATATGAGCTGTGATAATAGCGGCACGCGAACTCAATTTAAATGTGCGAAAGACGATTCTTATGCGACAAGCTCTAAACAATTAATTAGAGCGCAAACAGGAGTTGTTGATGACCAAACTTTTGTTAATGTTAAAGCGACTATTACAGAAGATGAAGTGTTTTTTTCTATTCCTCCTGGCGTGGAAAAAACAGACAGAGCAGAGATTACTGTATTTTTATGTAAAAATCCATGG
>JAHJJO010000082.1 GCA_018822835.1 Patescibacteria group bacterium | reverse complement strand
TGATGGAGATGATGAAAGAATTAACAAGGCAAAAGCAATATTAAAAAATGCTGTTATTGGCTTGATAATTATTTTAATGTCTTTTGCTATTGTTAGTTTGATTTTAAGTAAATTATTAGACGCAACAACAGGCGGAGGCGGGGCTGGAAGTAGTCCTGGTAGTGGAGGAGGCGGAATGGGCGTTATTGGAGAATGCGCGATTGAAAGCGTTTATCCTGAACCAGAACAGACGGAAGTAGCAAGAAATACAGCTATTATAGTTAGTTTTAAAGAAGAAATTAACCCAACGACGATTTTTGACGGAAATAATAATGTTATCCCTGAAAATATAAGAATTTTTCAAACAAAACAAGGCGATTCTTGCAAAACAGACTGTAATGATAATATTACCAATGTTACAGCATCATCAACTGATAATAAGACATTTGTATTTACCCCAAAAAATTATTTAGGTTCCCCGTCAGAATATATTTGGTATTCAGTTTATTTATCAAATAGCATTTTAAAAACAGATGATGAGCCAGTTTTTAATGCATGCAGATCAGATTATTTTGAATGGAAATTTGAAGTAAGCAATAAACTTGATTTAACTCCTCCGCAAGTTAAAGAATCTGGAGTTTTTCCTGTTCCTGATAATGAGCAAGATGATATTGGCGTGATAACTCCTGCCATTCAGGCAACAGGAATGATTAAAGTAATTAGCCAGCCAAATGCTTATAAACAAGCAAAAGTAATAAGCACTATTAAAAATCCAGCAAGCGCTACGTGGAGCAATGCTACTACTGTTATTAATAAAAATTGTTCAGCAGACGGAGAGCTTCAAGTGTCTGTTGATAGTAATAATGCCAATATTATTAGTTTAAGTAAAACTGGAAATTTATTAGGCGCAGGAACTATTACTGAAAATTCGGTTACTTTTGTTTATTGCAATTTAACGCTTACGCTTGATAACGGCAATTTTGCGTCAGGAAATTTATGGACAATTAATGTTACTGCTGAACAA
Source organism: Patescibacteria group bacterium (assembly GCA_018822835.1). Classification (GTDB taxonomy): domain Bacteria; phylum Patescibacteriota; class Patescibacteriia; order Patescibacteriales; family JAHJJO01; genus JAHJJO01. The sequence goes on along the minus strand of JAHJJO010000082.1, from coordinate 1,554 downwards.
AAAGCAAATACTTTGACAGTTGGCAATGTTACTTATGTTTTTGGACTTGAGATAGCGATTGGCGCTAATAATAATGCCACAGCGCAAAATATTGCCCTTGCTTTAGCTGACAATGTTGATGTGACAGCCGTATCTGCTGGAAATAATGTGATGATTACAGCAAAAAAAGCAGGGCAGTCAGGGAATAAAATTGATTTATTAACAAATAATTTAACTGCTTTAGAAATTGCTTTAATGTCTAATGGAACTGACAAAACAGAAAGTTTAACAATTAAAGACAAGAAAGACAAGCCAAGAAATGTTGTTATTCAAATTAATTTTAATGAAGCAATTAATCCATTGACAGTTTCGGGCAGTAGTGATGAGGTAAAAAATTATACTAGAGTTGTTAATCAAGGCAATGTTTTAGAAGGTAAATTTGCAGTTTCCAATCAATATAAAACAGTTGAATTTATTTCTAATAATCAATGCGGAGTGAACGGATGCGGAGAAAAAATTTATTGTTTGCCTGAAAATAGCAATTTATATGTTGAATTAATAGCTGCCAATTTAGTTGATTGCGGCAGTGATGCTTGCGTAAGCAAAAGCCCGTATAATAATTGTGTTTCAGGACATTGTAAAAATGCTGATAATGAAAATTATCCAATGGCGAATTTAGACGGCATTGTGGACATGGCTTCAAACTCTTTAGATGGCGACCGCAGTAATGATGCTGAAGGACCTGTTGATTTTTATAATGAAAATAATTCATCAGGGTTAGGTGATAATTATAAATGGTCATTTTTTATCAGCGATAAAATCGCATCAGATCCGCCTGTTATTAATGCAGTCAATCCAACTCATAACAGCGCTGGCGCTGATTTAACAAAGCTGATAGAAATTAATTTTAATACAGTTATGATGTCAAGCAGTTTAAAGACCGGAAGCGTGATAATGAATAATGGCAAAGAAGATATAGAGCATAAAAATATAAATCTTTGGAATTTTACAAATCAGTCAACTGGCTATTGGATAGCGAAAAAAGATATTGACGATAATCCATTAGACGGAGAGCCGGATTGGACGCAAGCACAAATTAAGCATTCTATGTTTGCTGATATGACTCAATATCGCAGCCAAGTTGGTTCAGGAGTTAAAGATATTTATCAAAATTGTTTTAAGCCGTCGTCTGATGATTTTGGCTGTGAAGGCAATCCATCATGTTGCGGAGGAACAGCGACAGCTGGGAGCGAGTGTCTGAACCACTGATTTTCACTGATTAGCACATGATTACACTGATTTTAATTAATTTAGTTCCTGTGTAAAAACTAAATAATCTCTTTAAATCACAAAGCATTAAAAAAACATTGTAATTTAATAACTAAATCGTTTTTAACAATAAAACAATCCAATAACGCTGTCATTGCGAGAAGCGAAATGAGCGAAGCGAATGAAGCGACGAAGCAATCTCGTTTTTAGTGCGACAAAGGACAAGATTGCTTCGCTTCGCTCGCAATGACACTATTCTTGTACTGCCTTGCTGTTAAAAACGATTGTTATTGCATTTTTACACAG
>JAHJJO010000081.1 GCA_018822835.1 Patescibacteria group bacterium | reverse complement strand
TGTCCAAAAAAAACAGAAGTCGGACCCGCCGACTCGGCGGGTCCGACTTCTGTTTTTTTTGGACATCGGATGTCTGTTTTTTATTCTCTTTCTCAAATTTTTATCGCATCCATTACTTGGCTTAGCTTCAAGACTTTTTTTATACTTTTTATTTTTTCTCATAATATTCCCGGAACTCTATTCCCACTTTATAAATGGATCCGAACTAGTGGAGTAGGAGAGATAACACAAATGCAGGGAGGATTTTATCGCATCTTTTTTCAATCCCATATTTTTATTTTAATCGGCTTTTTTATTTTACTATTTTTGTTGTTACAAATTACCACGCAAAAGATTACTACGCAAAAAATGACTGGGCAGGCGAATTACGAATTACGAGGAATTGCGTTATGCGTTATGCGTTATACGTTATGCGTAAGCTGTCTGCTTTCTACCATTTTAATCTCTTTTTCCCGAAGTTTTTGGGCAGGGCTAATTGTTGGATTAATGTTATATGGTTGTATTATAATATGGTTATATGGCTGGAGAAAATTAATGCAAAATTTTAGTATTTTATTGGTGACCGGCATTTTAAGCATTGGATTAATTGCCACAATTGTTAAATTTCCTTATCCTGATCCATTAGGCGGATTTAATACTGCTGAACTTTTATCAGAGCGCGCAAGCAATATTAGCGATGAAGCCGCAGTTTCTTCTCGATGGAATTTATTGCCAAAATTATGGTCTAAAATAAAATCCGCTCCAATTTTAGGGAGCGGTTTTGGAACGACAATAACTTATAAATCAAGCGATCCAAGAGTATTGTCATCTACTGTTGATGGAGAATATATGACTTATGCTTTTGAATGGGGATGGCTTGATATTTGGTTAAAACTCGGTTTTTTTGGAATGCTTGCTTATTTTGCTTTAATTGGTAAAATTATTTATACTGGATTTAAAGTAATGCAAAAGGTAAAAATACGACAAAATTTGTTGCAATTTGCCACGGCGGACTATGACGAGGTCAGTAAAAATATAATTGATTTGGGTTTAGTTGTCGGTTTAGTTGTTGTTGCGGTTGTTAGCATTTTTAGTCCATATCTGAACCATCCTCTTGGAATTGGGTATGTGTTAATCGTTTCTTGCATAACGTGGAACGTATAACGCATAACGTTATGCGTTCCACGTTATGCGCTATGCGACGTCATATATTGTCCTAATCCAAATTCGTTAAATTTATTTTTTAACCTTTTTTTACTATGCAAATAAGACAATAATGCCTGCAAATCAATTAAATAACGATTTTCTATAATTTTATATTCCAAATCATTTGATTGAATGGCTCGTCTTATTGTTTTGGAGTTTAGTCCAGCTAATTGAGCAGAAACAGAAATAGAAAGCCAAATAGGATTTTTTATTTTAATCATAAAATATAATTCGAATATTGCGAATAAACATTCGAATACTACAAATAAAATATGCATCAAGAAACTAAGTTTCCCTTAATAACTATTTTAGATTTTTATAATATTAATGGTTCTTTATAGTATTTTGAAACTTGCATAATTTTTAGTTGGAAACTTAGTTTCTAATACAAATAAAAATTATCAATTCAAATTCCGATACTGCAAGAAAAATTTGATTATTTTGCGCTTGCTACTGAATTAAATACTGAATTAATTCAGTAGCACTATTTAATATGTTATGCGAGTAAAGTCCACAATACTGTGGACAAAAGAATTATTAACTAAAGTCTACAACACTCTGGACAAAAGTCAAGTAAAGTCCACAATACTGTGGACAAAAGCACGCATAACGCATAACGTAGAACGCATAACGTTAAAGACCAATTCCGTTATGCGTTCTACGTTATGCGTTATGCGAGAAGTGTAATGTTTTGCAATTTTTTACGTATAATTATTTAGAAATCACAATGAATTTTAAAAATCAAATTCAGAAAATACATAATATTTTAGTAAAAAAAAATCAAGACAAAGAACTGTTTTTAAAATTAAAAGAATCAAAGAATGACACAGAGTCATTTATTGCTGTTTATGATTTATATGTTGACCATATATTTCGATTCATATATTTTAAATTAAACAGCAATAAGGAAGAGGCAGAGGATTTAACATCAGCTGTTTTTTTAAAATCATGGAACTATATTCAGCAAAATGGCTTAACAGATGTGAAAACATTAAGAGCGTTGATCTATAAAATAGCGCGAACTTCTATTGTTGATTATTATAGAAAAAATGCTCAAATTTATATAAATAATAGCATTGATGATAAAAATATAAAATTAGAAATCCCAGATTACAACCAGTCCATTGATAAACAAGTCGCCACTTCTTATGATTTTGGAATAGTTGAGACAAAATTGTTAGCATTAAAAGATGAATATAAAGAGGTTATTATTTTAAGATTTATTAATGAATTGTCAATAAAAGAAATAGCGCAAATTACAGAAAAATCACAGGGCAATATTAGAACATTAATACATAGAGCATTGAAAGCGTTGAGGGAGTTGATGGAAGAAGACGTGTAAAAATTTTCAAGTATCAATGTTCAATAATCAATTCACCCTGTTAAATCCTGTGGAGCAGGAATTTTGACCATCCCCAGTTTTCTAAGTTAAAAACTGAGGATGGTCAAAATTATTTAACAAGGTAAATAATCAAATAATTAAATGATAATTAGAAAATTGACAATTTACCCTGTTAAATGCGAAGCAATTTTTATTTTATAAAAATTATTTAACAGGGTGAATTGA
>JAHJJO010000007.1 GCA_018822835.1 Patescibacteria group bacterium | reverse complement strand
TTAATTATTTTTTCTTTTCTTAATTTAATTTCTTCTTGTTTTTTAATGTTAATAGCTTCCTGATATTCTGCGTCAAATTTTAAATTCTCATATTTTTTAATAATTTCATTTTTTTTAACTTCCATTTCTCCCTCATTTTGAATCTGAAGATTAGATAAAAACATTAATTCCTTTTTAAATCTTTTTTGTTCTTCTTGTTTAATTAAATCATCAACTTCTTTTTTGACATTTTCTTGATCAAATGCTAAATATAATTTTTGCGCGAGATTTTCAATTGTTTTAGATCTATTATATTTACTTTTAATATCTTTTGGAATAGCGTAAACTAAAGCAAATTTTTTATTTTCAGCAAATGGATATAATTTTTCCTCATCAGACTCATTTTTTATAAAAATTTCCCCTCTTTCAGGTTTAAGTTTATTAAAAATGCTATGTTGATTTGAAGCCATTGTATTATAAAAAAGATGTTTATTAATTTGCAAATCATATAATCTATATATCATTACCACCCCTAATATAAAAACAACCGCTATTAATAAATTAATGCGATTATTATTTTGTTTGTTTTTTTTATATTTTTTTTTCATAAAATAAGCGCTTAGAAGCTACTAATAAAACATTATAGCTCTGCGACAACTAATGATTGTTAAAACGGTTGCACTGCTTACTATAAAAATTATCAAGCATCAATTTTTAATGCTTAATTTAACGAAGGGTAAATTGAAAATTGAAAATTGATAATTGATAATTGTATCCCTACATCTCTTCCATGACTTCAATTCCCAATAACTCCAATCCATTTTTAATAATTTGGCTTACACTAAATAATAATACCAATCTTGCATCGCGCGTTTTTGCTTCTGCCTTAAGTACTTGCACGCTATGATAATAATCATTAAATAATTGCGCTAATTCAAATAAATATTTTGCAATCTCGCTTGGATCATAATTTTCCCCTGCTTTTTCAATTACTTCCATATACTTAGCTAATTTTATAATTATTTTATATTCTTTAATTTCTTTAAGTCTTAAATTTCGAATTTCGAATTTCGAATTTCGAATTTCAGACTTTCTAATTATGCTATTTATTCTCACATAAGTATATTGCAAATAAGCAGAAGTATAACCATCAAATCGCAAAGATTTTTCTATATCAAAAATAATAACTTGATTAGCGCTCACTTTTATCATCTCAAACTTCATTGCCCCAAAACCAATTTTTTTGGCTGTTTTTTTTATTTTTAATTTATTCCAATCAGGATGTTTTTGCGCGGTTTCTTGTTCTGCTTTTTGCAAAATCTGTTTTTTCAAATCTTCATAAGTAATTACATTTCCAGTTCTTGACGACATCATGCCTGTTGGTAATTTAACAACATCATATCCCAAGTGCATCACCTCTTGCTTATAACCCATTAACTCTAAAATTTTAGATAACTGCTTAAGATACAAACTTTGTCTAATATCTACAACATAAATTGAAGTGTCTAAACTATATTTTCCAAATTTTTCTATTGCAAGCGGAATATCAGCAACCGGATACAATGCTGTTTTATCAGATCTAAGACACACCAAAATTCCTAAATTATATTTTTCTAAATCAGCTATAACTGCGCCTTTGCTTTTTTTTAATACTTTCTTTTCTAATAATTTATCCACTAACTTTAATCCATCATTAATAAATTCACTTTCATAAAATGTTTTTTTAAATTTAATTCCTAATTCATCATATATTTTATTAAAATAAGCCATGCTCCAGTTTCTTGTTTTTTTCCATAATTCATATTCCGCGCCTTGTCTGCTTTTAATTTTTTTCATGAACAAAGCAATTTCTTGTTTTGCTTTTTGATTGTTTTCCACTTTTTTAGTAGCATCAACATATATTTCACCTAAAATAACGCCTTTCTGAGCATCTGATAAATTCCTGATTCCTGATTCCTGATTCCTGATTCTTAAACTACAATTCCATAAAGTTTTAGCAACATGACTGCCAAAATCATTAATATAAGAAACAGGAATTATATCATATCCATTGGCTGATAAAATTTTATTCACAGCATCGCCATAACAAATATTCCGCAAATGTCCAATATGATATTCTTTGTGCGTATTAGCGTTTGAATATTCTATCATTACTTTTTTTTCTTTTCCATTTTTATTCAAACCGTATTTATTTTTTAATTTAGAAATTTTATTAATCACATTTTGAGCTAAATATTCTTTATTAATATTAAAATTTAAGTATGGTCCGACGACAGAGAATGCCGTCCGATGTCCAAAAACAGCCCCGCCCCAGTTCGCTGCAG
>JAHJJO010000080.1 GCA_018822835.1 Patescibacteria group bacterium | reverse complement strand
TTGTTTTTAGATTTAATATTTTATAACTACAGAGTTAACTCTGTAGTTATTGTTTTTCTCTAGCCTTTTCACAGTCTCCGGAGCTCAAGCGGAAAGACTAAATCAATTAGCAATTAGCAATTAACTAATAATTTTGATATAAAAATTTTTATAAATGATTAATTCGTAACAATGCTAAAGCATTGTAGAGCCCGGGAAAGCTACTCTCGGCAAGTCACCGGAAAACGCGGAGAAGATCATCAAGAAACAGAACCGTCTGTGCCATGTGCCAGAGGAAGACATCGCCGTCTGTGTTTACATGATGGATGTATTCCATCTCTGGTCTACGGGTTCCCGCCGCTACCGGAACGCCGACGAGGTGCCGATTGTCTACCTCGATGGCGACTGGCCGGAGCTCAACTGGGGCAATCTCGTCAACTCTTATGACGAGTGGGGTTCTGCCTCGTGCCGTAGTCGGGCTTAGGGACTTGGAACTTCATGCGCTCTTTGGATTATAACAAGATCCTCTGAGCGCTTTTTTTTGAAAAAAATGTATCATCAAATTATAATGGACTGATACAAAGCCTTGAAAAAATATTTTAAATTTGGTAAAGTAAATTCAATGTTAAATAATTTTCAATTATCAAGTATCAATAATCAATCAATAATCAATTTTCAATGATCATTGGAAATTGATTATTGATTGAAACTTGATTATTGAGAATTGAAAATTCTTTTCTTGTTGCACAAAATCATTGTTGAATCTATGTTTAAATGCTAATATGTTTAAATGTTAACATGCTAATGTTTATATGAATAATAAAATTATTGTTGTTTTAGGTCCGACAGCTAGTGGTAAAACAAAGTTAGGGGTTTATTTGGCTAATAAATTCAATGGAGAAATTGTATCTGCTGATAGCAGACAAGTGTATAAAGGAATGGATGTAGGAACAGGAAAAGACCTCAGTCAATTTTCAATTACCAATTTTCAATTTTCAAATAAATCCAAAGTTCAAAATTCAAAGTCCAAAATCCAGATTCCTTATCATTTAATTGATGTGGTTAGTCCGAATACTGAATTTAATTTAGCTAAATACCAAAAATTAGCTTATGAAGCAATAGATGATATTTTAAAACGGGATAAAATACCAATTTTGGTTGGAGGAACTGGATTATATTTACAAGCAGTTGTTGATAATTATAATTTATCAAATGTAAAGCCAATAAAAAATTAAGAGAAAAATTAGAAAATCAAACCGAACAGCAATTGTTTGATGTATTAAAAAAAATTAACCCAATAAAAGCTGAGGAATTAAATAATAGTGATAAAAAAAATAAAAGACGTTTAATTCGTTGCATTGAGATGTGTGGAAAACAAATACTTGCCCCAGGCAAAGACACTGGTGGTCACAAATCAAATTATCAATTTCTCCTAATTGGTCTGATTCACTCAAAAGAAATTTTGCATGAAAAAATTTATAAACGACTTATAGAAAGATTGGAAAAACAAGATATGATAGGTGAAGTTGAAAGATTGCATACCCAACAGAAAGTAAGTTGGAAAAAATTACAAAATTTTGGATTAGAATATAAATATATATCTTTGTACTTGCAGAAAAAAGTAAATTATCAGGAATTAGTAGAAAAAATAGACATTGCCAGCAGGCAATTTGCTAAACGACAAATAACATGGTTTAAACGATGGGAAAGAAATGGCGCTAAAATTTATTGGGTGAAAAATAAAAAACAAGCAGAAAAATTAATTAAAAATTTTTTAAAAGTGCGTCACAGTCCCTCCGCTTGAGCTCCGGAGACTGTGACGAGGCCAAGACTTGTAAAATAAAACACAAGCAGAAAAATTAATTAAAAATTTTTATAATTCGTAATTGATCATTGAAAATTGATAATTGAATGTTGGGCGTGTAGCTCAGTTGGTTAGAGCGCTTCTCTGATAAGGAAGAGGTCCATGGTTCGAATCCATGCACGCCCACAAAAATTCTTACCGTAATTTTTTTTTAAACCAATCAACAATTGGCACATTTGCTGGATTTGTATTATTCAGCATGGCTAAATAAAATGCAATCCAACTGCTTAATTGAAGGGCTTCAAGCGATTGCTCTAATTTAGTTTTTCCTGTTAGCTGATGATTTATTACTTGAATATTGCTATTTTTTATTACTTGTTTTGTTAACGCGCTTCTTTTTTGCACGCGCGGATGGTAAAGCTTTGAATCTAAGAAAAAAAATATTAAATTTTTTTTATTACTTTTTGGATTTGCAAGTCCTTCCATTGCGTAATGATTTAAGTCAGGCAAAATTAAATAACTGGCAAAATTTTTACTATTCTCGCATAACTGATTACGCAACACACGCAAATTTCCAGTTAAAAATTCTGCGCCAACTACGATTGGCTGTTTTTCATAAAGTTTAACAGCTATTTTTTTTGCAATATTATCATCTAATTTAATTTCTGAAATTAACTTTTTATTTTGCTTTTTCAAAAAAGAAATTATATTTTGCATTTTATCTAACTTAATTTCTAATAATCCTGCTTTAGATAACATTGCTATAATACCAAAAATTGAATAACCCAATCCAAAATGTGGCTTGCCTGAAGGATTGTATTTTGCATTAAAAATATATCCTGGAATATTATCTTTTAACATTATTTTCATTAATTTGCTTTTTGCATTGCGAGAAGTAATTCCGATTATTTTTGCTTTTTGTTTTTTAACTGCGTGAAAAACACTTAAAGGCTCTTCTGTTGCGCCAGAATAAGAAACAACAAAATAAAGCGTATTTTTATTGATGTTATTAAAAACAGCATATCCGGGCGTAATGCTGATAGGCGCTTTAATTTGATCATTAAAAACAGACTTGACAATGCCAGCGCCAAGATTAGATCCTCCCATTCCGTTGATAACAATTTGTGTTATATTTTTATATTCACGCGGAATTGTGATTGAATCCGCATCTTCTAAAACTTGCTGAATTTGATTACAAAAAAGCTGAATTGATTCAGCTACATTATTATTATCTAATTTATTAATTTGTTTAATGTTATTTAGAATCATGATAAAAAATTTCAAGTTTCAATTTTCAATGATCAATAAATAATCAATTTTCAATGATCATTGAAAATTGATTATTTATTGATCATTGAAAATTGAAACTTGAAATTTTTTATCATGATTCTAAATAA
>JAHJJO010000079.1 GCA_018822835.1 Patescibacteria group bacterium | reverse complement strand
CTTATTAATTATTAATTATCAATTATCAATTATCAATTATCAATTAAAAATTATGAATTTAAAAACATGCATTGAATGCTTGTTTTTTTTGACTTCTTAGTAAAAATTTTTGCAACTACTCAGCTACCATGACGGCTCCACAGCCTCACTCCGCCCGCCGAGTCGGCGGGCTCCGTGAGGACTATGGAGCCGTCATCTATGGTAGTGATTGCGATTCAGAGTGGCTGAGTAGTTACAAATTTTTAAACTCGTTAACCCGGTAACTCGTTAGGGTTTGTAAAGAAATAACCTCCCTAAGTTCGCCCAGATTTACCCCTCCCCAGTTGTTTCTTGAGAAATAACTGGGGAGGGGTTATGTCAGATTTGTTTAAAAAAATTTGAAGGATATCCGAGATATATTGAAAATTTTTTTAAACAAAGATGGCGTTCACCCCGTTAGATAATTTCATATCTAATGGGGTGAATATGGGATGAAGTTTGGGAAGTTATTTCTTTACAAGCCCTTAATAAGATAATAATGAATTATGCAATATAAACCATTATCACAAGCAGATCCAGAGGTTCATCAATGCATTGTTGATGAATTAAGCAGACAGAGAAATGGATTAGAAATGATTCCAAGCGAATCTTATGCTTCACCAGCAGTGCTTCGCGCTATGGGATCAATTTTTACTAATAAATATAGCGAGGGTTATCCGCGCAAAAGATATTATGGCGGTCAAGTAAATACTGATAAACTTGAAACAATAGCAATAGAAAGGGCTAAAAAAATATTTAAAGTAGATCACGTTAATGTCCAGCCATATTCAGGAAGCCCTGCAAATTTGGCTGTATATTTTGCTTTGTGTAAACCCGGGGATACAATTATGGGCATGGATTTAAAACAAGGTGGACATTTAACGCATGGATGCAAAGTAAATTTTAGCGCTAAATATTACAAAAGCGTTCCTTATGGCGTTGGAAAAAATGGATATATTGATTTTAATCAAGTGCGCGCCATTGCAAAAAGAGAAAAGCCAAAATTAATCTGGGCAGGCGCGACCGCTTATCCTCGCGAATATGATTTTAAAGCATTCGCAGAAATTGCCAAAGAAGTAGGAGCATTTTTTGCAGCTGATATCGCCCATATTATTGGATTAATTATATCCGGAGTACATAATTCTCCGGTTGGTTATGCTGATGTAATCACATCAACAACTCACAAAACATTGCGCGGACCTCGCGCTGGAATGATTTTATGCAATGGAAACGCTAGTGAACCATTAAAGCCAACACCTGAAATTACAAAAGAAAACATTCCAACTTTAATTGACAAAGCGATTTTTCCCGGTTTGCAGGGTGGACCCCATGAGCATACTATTGCCGGAATTGCAGTAGCGTTAAAAGAGGCCCAAACTAATGAATTCGTAGAAAGCAACAGAATGATTATTAAAACATGCAAAATAATCGCTGAAGAATTATTAGAAGATGGTTTTAATTTAATCACAGGCGGGACAGACAACCATTTAATTTTAATGGATGTAACTAATAAAAATATTACTGGTCAGGAAGCAGAAACTGCTTTAGAAAAAATTAACATTTCTGTTAATAAAAATGCTGTGCCAAATGATCCGCGACCACCTTTTTCTCCATCAGGAATTAGACTGGGCACGCCGTGCTTAGCAATGAGAGGCATGGCTGAACAAGAAGCCAAAATTATTGGAAAATGTATTAGTGAAACCTTGCGCAACACTAACAACAGTCAGATTATAGAAAAAAATCAAAAAATAGTTAATGAACTTTGTTTAAAATTTCCGATTTATTCTGGGAGAGAGGTTGAGTAATTTTTTGAACATTAATTCATTATATCTCTGGATTACGAAATTCACAAAATCACTGTCATTGCGAGGAGGAGTTGAACTAGCCGAATCGGCGGGCAAAACGACGACGAAGCAATCTCACAGCACTGTTATTGCTGCGAGGAGCCCCTCCCCAGTTTTTTTAATTTTATTAAAAAAACTGGGGCTTCTCGCAATGACAACGTTTTTTGCAGACGGTTTCGTAAATTCAAAGTTATATGGTAAAATAATAATATGAGAAAATATTTTATAATAGATCGG
>JAHJJO010000078.1 GCA_018822835.1 Patescibacteria group bacterium | reverse complement strand
TTTATTAATTACGTTTTTAATCTCTTCGCTTTCACTTTTCCAATAAACTATCACTCTGTCTTGAATAGTTAGACCGGCATTTTTGCGCATCGCGTTAATTGATCTAACCAACTCTCTTTTAATTCCTTCTTGAATTAGTTCAGGAGTTAATTCTATATCTAATTTTACTTTTAATTCTTTATTCTCTCCACTTTCTTGAAACTCAACTTCTTTTACATTTAACTCATCTTTAATTAATTGAACATATTCTTTATCCGTAATTGAAAATTGAAAATTGAAAATTGAAAATTGACCCAGCGGTTGTCGCACTTTTATCCCTGCCTCATCTCTAGCCGCCAACCCTAATTCTACAATCTTTCTAACCAATTCCATATTCTCCAAAATTGCATTAACGTTATGCGTTATGCGTTCCACGTTATGCGTAGTTGGCCATGTTTCCAAATGCACGCTTTTATTTTTATTTTCAAAATTATGCCCTGTTATTTTTTGCCAAATATTTTCCGCGATAAATGGCATAAATGGCGCTATTATTTTTGATAAGCGCAACAAAACATAACCAGTGGTTTGCAATGCCGCTTGCTTGTCTTGCTCATCATTGCTTTTAAATCTGTCCCTGCTTCTGCGCAAATACCATGTTGACAGGTCGTTTACAAAATCCGCGATAGGCCTTCCTGCTTTTGGCAAATTATAATTATCCATATTTTCTGTTACAGTTTTGGTTAATTGATCTAATTTTATTAAAATCCATTGGTCTAAAACGCACAACTCGTAACTCATAACTCGTAACTCACAACTCGTAACGTGTAATGTTTGATTATCGTTTTTTGTGTAACCTACAACTGATTTGCAGTTATTCTCGCTTGCAAACATTTCATAAAACTTTACAACATTCCACAAAATCATAATTACTTTTCTTAAGGCTTCTTGAGTTCCCATTTCTGAAAAACATAAATTATCTGCCAGCATCACAGGTGATGTAATTAAATAATAACGCAAAGCGTCAGCGCCGTATTTATGAAACACTATGGCAGGGTCTGGATAATTTTGCAATTTTTTTGACATTTTTTTTCCATCTTCAGCCAAAACTATGCCGTTTACTATTACATTTTGAAAAGCAGGTTTATGATTTATTCCAATTGCAATGGCGTGTAGATAATAAAACCAGCATCTTGTTTGGTCAGCGCCTTCAGCAATAAATTGGGCTGGCAGATTATTTTCAAGCTTCTTTTTATTTTCAAAAGGATAATGCAATTGAGCGTAAGGCATTGATCCGCTTTCAAACCAACAATCCAAAACATCTGGAACGCGATTCATTTCGCCACCGCATTTATCGCATGGAAATTTTATTTCATCAACAATATGTTTATGTAAATCAGATATTTTTTGACCGCTTAATTTTTCAAGTTCTTTAATAGACCCAATAACTGTTATATTGGCGCAATTATTTTTGCATTTTGCATTTTGCATTTTGCATTTTTGATCGCATTCCCAAATAGGCATAACTGATGCCCAAAACCGTTGGCGGCTTATTGACCAATCACGCGCGCCTTCAAGCCATTTGCCAAATCTGCCATTTTTAATATGCTCAGGAGACCAATTAATAGTTTTTGCTATTTCTAGCATTTGTTTTTTGATTTTCAAAATATTTACAAACCATGATGAACTGGCATAATTTAACAATGGAGTATCGCATCGCCAGCAATGAGGATAGCTATGTTCATATTTTGTTTTAGAAAATAATAAGTTATTATGCGCCAAATATTTTATAATTTCTATGTCAGTTGTCATGTGGCTGTCTTTGTTTTCTTTGTTGTTGATTGGCTTAACAAGCATTCCAGTAAAATCTGTTGCTTGTTTTTTAATAATGCCATCCATACCAATGTGCTGTATAAAAGGCAAATTATTTTTTTTACCAATATTCATGTCGTCTTCTCCAAAAGCAGGCGCAATATGCACAACACCTGTCCCATCTTCTGTGTTTACAAAATCAGCATTATAAATTTTCCAGCCATTTTCTTTATTTTTTAAATTTTCATCATTAGCATAATAATCAAACAGCGGCTCGTACTTCAGCCCAACCAAATCTTCGCCATTTACATCGGCGATTATTTTATATTTTTTATCTTTTAAAACTTCTTCTATTCTCTCTTTTGCTAAAATATAAAAATCATTTTCAATTTTAACCATGGCATATTTGACATTCTCGTTAATCGCTAGCGCTACATTGCCGATCAAAGTCCATGGCGTAGTCGTCCATGCCAGAACATAAACATTTACCAAAGATTTATTAATATTAATATCAAAATAAAATTTTTCTTTTTTATTTTTATAAATATCAATTGCGTCTTTTGAAGGAAGGTAATTAATTTCTGGCAGATTATCTAATGAAAACCATTCTAATTTATCAATTTCATCAGGAACCATTATTTTTGGTTCCCCGATAATTTTAGTTTCATAACAAACAGTTTCAAAAACCATTCCTTCGAGAATATCCGGTTTAGCGCTAAATTGTTTAGATGATTTAATTTTTATTCCTAATTCTTCATGCATTTCTCTTTTGAGAGCATCTATAAAATTTTCATTTTTTTCAAGTTTTCCTCCTGGAAGCGCCCAGGCAATTTTTCTATTGGGTTCATTGCGCCTTATTAATAAAATTTCATTTTTGTTATTTAAAATTAAAGCACCAACTCCGCGACCAGTTTTATTTTTGGCGTATTTTAGTTTAAATTTAATCGTAGCTGACAAATCCTTTATTGTTTTATATCCTTCTGCCACTTCTGATTGTGATAATGTTGTTTCACATCGCGGGCAGATATGCATTGAGCGATAACCCTTATAAATTAAGCCCTTATCCCACAATGTTTTAAAAACCCACCAAACTGATTCCATAAAATCTAAATCCATTGTTTTATAACTATTTTCCATATCAGCCCACCTGCCCAACCTATTTATAACAATTTTCCATTCTTCAACATATTTTAAAACTTTATTGCGACAAATTTCATTAAATTTTTTAACGCCAATTTTTTCAATATTTTTTTTATTTTGCAGATTAAATTCTTTTTCTACTATATTTTCAATTGGCAAACCATGACAATCCCAGCCCCATTGGCGATCTACATGATAACCCTTCATTGTCCAATAGCGCGGCACTACATCTTTTATAATGCTTCCAACAATATGACCGTAGTGTGGCGTGCCAGTAGCAAATGGCGGGCCATCATAAAAAACATAGTCGCCTTTTGGCGCTTTTTTTTCTAATGATTTTTGAAATGTTTTAGATTTATTCCAAAAATCCAAAACATCCTCTTCCATTATTGAAAAAATATTTTTATTTTGATTTGGTTGTTTCATAATTTGTTTACTTCCATTTTAAACAATTCTCCTCTTTCTTTGTAATTTTTAAACATTCCAAAACTTGCGCAAGCTGGCGAAAGTAAAATAATGTCGCCTGAAATAGCGTGGCTTTTTGCAACTTGAATTGCTTGTTTCATGCTATAAACTAATTTTATTTTATTTTTTGGGTATTTTATTTTTAATAATTCGTTGTTTATTTTTGTTGTCGCCTTGCCTTTCAATAATATCATAAAATTTACATATTTTTTAATTTCTTTGGCAAGTTGT
>JAHJJO010000077.1 GCA_018822835.1 Patescibacteria group bacterium | reverse complement strand
TGGCTACACTAGGACATTATCATGTGGCTGCGACAGATTTTTTATTAATGGTTAATTTGTTAAATGTTGATTTGAATTTGATTTGAATTTGAATTTGACAAATTTTTGTTAATTGTTATTATATTATCATAATTGTTAATAACTTTTATTCAATGAAATATAAACTAAATTAAAAAACGGAATTTTTGTATATGGACATACTATTAATCCGTTTTTTTATGTTGGAAAAATAAAATATTTTAGTATTATTTTTATATCATTTTTTCCAGCTAAACTTCTTTTCTAATCTCGTAATATAATCCGAATCTACAAATATATCCGAATCTACAAATAAATATTATTATAGATAATTTAAATTCGTAGTATTCGTGTATTTATTTGTAGTATTCGGATTAGATTTATTTATCCTTGGATTACGAAATGCATTCAAATTATAAAATACTGCCTAAATTGTCATCCTCGCACAAGCGGGGATCCAGTATTTAACGAACTAATCTGGATCCCCGCTTGCGCGAGGATGACACAAAGGGGCATTTCGTAATTCAAGGTATTTATAGACTTTCTTTTGACGTCAGTCCGTCGTGGCGAACTGACGAAGTCAAAATTTTAAAAGGCAAAAAATAATTCTATTTATATTTTGAATTACATTTTGCATTTTGATTTTTGCATTTTGATTTATTTTTTATGCCAAAGCCTATTCAACAAAATCAAACTATAAGAAATTCTTTTGGTAAATTTAATGAAACAGCCCTGATGCCTGATTTAATAGAAATTCAAAAAAACTCGTACAAATGGTTTTTAGAAGAAGGATTGACTGAATTATTTAATGAAATCTCGCCAATAACAGATTTTATTGGCAAAAATTTAGAATTGTATTTTGAAAATTATTATTTAGAACAACCAAGATTTAATGAAGTAGAAAGCAGGTTTAAAAATATTACTTACGAAGCTCCTCTGCGGGTTAAAGTAAAATTAATAAATAAAAGAACTAGCCAAGAAATAAACCAAGAAATATTTATAGCAGACTTTCCATTAATGACTAAAAATGGAACTTTTATTATTAATGGCATTGAAAGGGCAATAGTTTCACAGCTTGCGAGAAGTCCTGGAGTTATTTTTACTTCAAAATTTATAAAAAATAAAAAAGTTTACGGCGCAAAACTTATTCCAAACCGTGGAGCATGGTTGGAATTTGAAACAGACCTTAATAAAGTTATATGGGTTAGAATTGATGGAAAAAGAAAGATAGTTGTAACTTCTTTGTTGCGCGCTTTCGGATATAGCGAAGATGAAGAAATTAAAAAAATATTTCAAGATGTTGATTTAAATAATGATATAGAAAAACTTGGATATATTGACTCTACGATTGCTAAAGACGCAGCGAAAAATGAAGATGAAGGATTAGATGAAGTATATAAAAAAATTAGACCAGGAGATTTAGCGACAACTGATAATGCCCGCCAATTAATTTATTCAATGTTTTTTAGATTTGATCGCTATGACTTGGGTCGTGTTGGGCGTTATAAATTAAATCAAAAATTTAATATAGACACTCCAAATAATAATGAAAATAGAGTTTTAAGAAAAGAAGACTTAATTTTGATAATTAAAGAAATAATAAGATTAAACATAATAAAAGGCAAAGAAGACGATATTGATCACCTTGGAAATCGTCGTGTTAAAGCTGTTGGAGAATTAGTGCAAAATAAATTTAGAATTGGCTTAATCCGGATGGAACGAATTATTAAAGATAAAATGAGCACACTTGACCCTGGTATTTTAACTCCAAGTAAATTAATTAACGCAAAGCCTGTTATTAGTTCTATTAGGGAATTTTTTATGTCTTCTCAGCTATCACAATTTATGGACCAAACAAATCCATTAGCTGAATTAGAACATAAACGTAGATTATCAGCTATGGGGCCAGGAGGTTTAACAAGGGAAAGAGCTGGCTTTGATGTTCGTGATGTGCATGTTACCCATTATGGAAGAATTTGCCCTATTGCCACTCCAGAAGGTCCAAATATTGGCTTAGTCAGCCATTTGGCAAGTTATGCAAAACTTAATAATTTCGGATTTTTAGAAGCTCCGTATAAGCGCGTTCTTCATGATGTCCCAGTAAATTCTAAAGAATTAATTGGAAAAATAGTGAGAGAAAACATTAGGGAAATGCAAAATGCAAAATGCAAAATGCAAAATGATAAAGAGTTTATTTTGTATTCTGAAGTTCCTGAAAATCAAAAAGGTAAAATTTTAATAAAGGCAGGTGAAGTAATTGACGAACAAAAAGCCAAAAAACTGCAAGAAAAAATAAATAATCAAGTACTCATTCCAATTAAACCAATTATTACAAACGAAATTGTTTATTTAGACGCTTTTGAAGAAGAAAAATATATTACTGTTGACGCTACTATTCCAATAGATAATAATGGCCATTTTATGGTTGACAAATATGAAGTTAGAAAGTATGGCTTGCCTACTGATGAAGAAATAAATAAAATTGATTTTGTAGGTATTGCGGCTAACCAAATTATTTCCATAGGAACTTCATTAGTGCCGTTTATGGAACATAATGACGGACAAAGGTCTTTAATGGGAACAAACATGCAGCGCCAAGCCGTGCCATTAATAATAAATGAAGCGCCAATTGTAGGAACAGGAATAGAAAGAAGAGCTGCTCGCGATTCAGGGCATTGTTTAATTGCGGAAGAAGACGGAAAGGTGGTTAAAATCTCTGCGGATTCTATTGAAATAAAAAACAAAAAAGGAATAATTAAAAAATACGATCTTGTTAAGTTTGCTCGGTCTAATTCATCAACATGCATTAATCAGCATCCGGTTGTTCAAGAACAAGATAATATACAATGCGGGCAGATTTTAAGCGACGGACCTGCTATTGATAATGGAGAATTAGCATTAGGAAAAAATATTCTTGTAGCTTTTATGGCATGGGAAGGATTTAATTTTGAAGACGCTATTATTATTTCAGAAAGATTAGTTAGAGATGATACATATTCTTCCATGCACATAGAGGAATACACAGTGGATGTCTGTGATACAAAATTAGGGCCTGAAGAAGTTACAAATGACATCCCGAATATTAGTGAAGAAAAATTAAAAAATTTAGATGACGAAGGTATTGTGTACATTGGCGCAGAAGTATCGTCAGGTGATATTTTGGTTGGAAAAAGCACTCCAAAAGGAGAAACTACATTATCAGCTGAGGAAAAATTATTGCGAGCTATTTTTGGCGAGAAAGCAAAAGACATGCGTGACTCCTCGCTTTATTTAGAACATGGGGAACACGGCAAAGTAGTTGATGTTAAAATTTTTTCTAGGGAAAATGGAGATAAATTGCATACAGGAATATTAAAATCCATTCATGTCTCTGTTGCAAATCTGCGAAAAATTCAAGTTGGAGATAAAATGGCTGGAAGACATGGAAATAAAGGTGTTATTTCAAAAATTGTTCCTATTGAAGATATGCCTTATTTGGAAGATGGCACTCCTATTGATGTTATTCTATCACCATTAGGAATTATTTCTCGCATGAATTTAGGGCAACTTCTTGAAACACATATGGGTTTGGCAGCTAAAAAACTTGGCTATAAAGTTGCAACACCTTCATTAAATGGAATTCCAGAAGAACAAATCAAAAAAGAACTAATTAAAGCAGGTCTGCCTGAAGATGGGGCCGTTGCTTTGCATGATGGAAAAATAGGAGAACAATATGACAATAAAGTAGTAGTTGGTTATAATTACATATTAAAATTAAGCCATATGGTTGAAGATAAAGCGCATCAACGTTCAATCGGTCCTTATTCATTAATTACACAGCAGCCATTAGGAGGCAAAGCTCAATTTGGTGGACAACGTTTTGGCGAGATGGAAGTGTGGGCTTTAGAAGGATACGGCGCGGCGCATACTCTGCAGGAAATATTAACCATTAAATCTGATGATGTACCTGGTAGAAGCAAGGCCTATGAATCAATTATAAAAGGAGAAGAAATTCAAAATAAAAATGTTCCTGAATCATTTAATGTTTTAATGCGCGAACTAAAAGGATTGTGTTTAGACGTTGAATTATTAAATTTAGATAAAAAAGACAAAAAATAAATCAAAATGCAAAAAAAATTATCAATAATCAAATATATTAAGTCAAGTTTTTTTGGAATATGGTAAAAAAATTTAAGGTAATTCTGTTTGTTAATGCAAATTATTTTACAATGTGAATAGCATGATGTAAGTATCATCTTTTTCTTTTTC
>JAHJJO010000076.1 GCA_018822835.1 Patescibacteria group bacterium | reverse complement strand
GCTTGCTTGTTTTGTTGATAAGTCATAAATTTGTTAGTTAAATTTTTATAACCCTATGATAGCAAATCATTGTAATGTTGTAAAAATTTAATTGATTAGTTTTCCTTAGCCTACTGGTTCAGTATATCCAGGACTAATCAGACATAGAGATATAAAATTTCTAAACTCACTACTATACTTTAAATTTTTAGTCCAGTCGCCGATCTCCAAATTTTTAAGTGCGAAGCCAAAGTAGGCAGAAAAAAAGGAAGTGAGTGAGTCTATGGAAGGCTAAGAAGGAAAGCAGTTGGCTTCCTACTACTTGATAAAATTTTGCTTTTTGCTTAAAAAAGGTTCGCATTTTGCTCAACAAACGCAACCAAAATGAACAAAATCATAAATCATTTAAAACATTTTGATTGGATATTATTTATTGCAATTTTATTGTTATTATGTTTTGGCTTGATAGAAATTTACAGTGTTGCGTTAGGGCAAGAAACAGTCAGTTTATTAAATTTTAAAAAACAAGTTTATTTTATTTGTTTTGGAATTTTACTTTTATTTTTATTTTCATTCATAGATTATCATTTTTTAAAAAATTTCAGTAATTATTTATACATAGCAGGCGCTATAATTTTAATTGCGCTTTTAGTTTCAGAAACTGCTATTAGAGGAACAAAAGGCTGGTTTTCTTTTTATGATTTTGGATTTCAGCCAGTGGAATTTATTAAAATTATTTTAATCATTTTTTTAGCAAATTTTTTTTCATTTATTTCAATACGAATCAGACCTTTAAAACATTTAATATTATCAGGTCTTGGAAGTTTATTATTTATAATTTTAGTGTTGTTGCAACCAGACTTTGGCTCCGCATTAATTTTATTATTAATTTGGCTCATAATGATTGCTGTCGCTGGTTTTAATAAAAAATATTTTTTGATAATTGGATTAATACTTATTATTGCTTTCAGCGGATCATGGCTGTTTTTTTTGAAAAATTATCAGAAACAAAGAATTATAACTTTTTTAAATCCTTCTGCTGATCCAATGGATCAAGGTTATAATATATCGCAAGCTATTATTGCTGTAGGATCTGGCAGAATTATGGGGCGTGGCGTAGGTTTTGGCTCCCAATCGCAACTTAAATTTTTACCAGAAGCGCAAAATGACTTTATATTCGCAGTAATTGCCGAGGAATTAGGCTTCTTGTCAGTATGTTTGGTAGTTTTATTTTTTAGCATTTTCTATTATAGATGTTTAATAAATTTAAAAAATACTAATGATAATTTTGCCGCATTTTTTATTTTTGGCGTTGCGGGCTTGATTTTTTTTGAAATGTTTATTAATATTGGAATGAACATAGGAATTTTACCTATTGTCGGAATTTCTTTGCCTTTTGTCAGTTATGGCGGAAGCGCTATTATTTCTCATTTAATATTAATTGGGATGATAGAAAGCATTATAATTAAATCTAAAAACATGTAACACGTAACACGCAACACATAACAAAAAAATGTGTTATGTGTTATGTGTTATGAGTTACGTGTTAAGTATGATTACATTAAAAGCTCAAACTAGAGATCAAAAAGACAAGCCAAGACAAATAAGGAATAATAATTTTATCCCGGCTGTTTTATATGGTCATAATGTTAAAAATGAAAGTTTAAAAATAAAAAAAATAGATTTTAATCAGGTTTATGCAACAGTGGGAGAATCTAATTTGATTGATTTGGTTGTTGATAATAACTCCGCGATTAAAATTTTAATAAAAGACACTCAAAGAGGTTTGTTAAAAAATGATTTTATTCATGCTGACTTTTATAAAGTTAATATGCAACAAAAAATTACTGCTGAAATTCCTTTAAATTTTATTGGAGAATCGCGTGCCGTGAAAGAACAGCACGGTGTATTAATGAAAAATATAGATAAAATTGAAGTTGAATGTTTGCCAGGAGATTTAATTCATCAAATTGATATTGATTTATCATTGCTCAATAGTATTTATGACGCTATTCGGCTTAATGATTTAAAATTGTCTGATAATATAACATTAGTTAATAAAACTAACGATGTAATTGCCAGTGTTGCTCAACAGCGAATTCAAGAAGAAGAAAAGAAACAAGAAGAAACAGTAGAAGCAACAACAGAAGATAAAGAAGGTGAAAAAAAAAAACTAAAACAAAAACTGAAAAGCCAGATGAGAAGAAAACTGAAAAGAAAACATAATTATAATAGAAACTAAAAAACAGAAGCTGAGCTTTGAGGATTTTAGAAGCTCAGCTTTTGTTTTTTTGTTGAAAAAACATGAAAAATTTGTTAGCCAAAATTGCTTATAATACTATAATTCAAGTAGTCAGTAAAGTCGTTACTTCAATTTTGGGATTAATTGCTATAGCAATTGTTGCGCGATATTTAGACCAAACCGGATTTGGCGAATATATTACAATTATAACTTTCTTATCATTTTTTGCTATTCTTTCTGATTTTGGCTTAACTTTAGTTGCTACGCAAATGATAAGCGAATTAAATGCTGATAAAAATAAAATTTTAAGCAATATTTTTACATTTCGTTTAATTTCTACTATTGTTCTTTTGGTATTTGCAGTTTTAATAATATTCTTTTTTCCTTATAATAAATCAATTAAATTAGGCGTAATTATAGCAGCAACATCATTCTTGTTTATTGCGCTAACTCAAATTTTAACAAGTTTATTCCAAAAAAAACTAAAAATGGAAAGAGTTTGCATTGCAGAAATTGTTGGACGACTTGTTTTAGTATTTGGAATCATAGTTGTTGTAAAATGCAATTTTGGTTTAATAAGCATTTTAATAACAACTGTTTGCTCAAGCGCTATTAATTTTTTCCTTCTTTTTTTCTTGTCTAAAAGATTTGTACAAATCAAATTAGAATTTGATTTTTCGATTTGGAGAACAACAATTAAAAAAGCATGGCCATTGTCTTTAACAATCGCTTTGAATTTAATTTATTTGAAAGCTGATACTTTAATTTTGTCATTAGTTAAAACACAAGCAGAAGTAGGAATTTATGGCGCATCTTATAGGGCAATTGATGTTTTAATCACTTTGCCTTTCATGTTCGCAGGAATTATCTTGCCTGTTTTAACAATAAAATGGGCTGAAAAAAAACAAGATGATTTTAAGAGGGTTTTGCAAAAATCTTTTGATTTTATGATTGTGCTGGCGATACCATTAATTGTTGGAGCGCAATTTTTATCTAAACAAATAATGGTTTTAATTGCTGGCGAGAAATTTATTGCTTCAGGCTCTGTATTAAAAATTTTAATTATAGCAATAGGAGCTATTTTTATTGGATGCATATTTTCTCACGCAATCATTGCTGTTAACAAACAAAAGTGTCTTATTAAAGCGTATGTTTTTGCGGGAGTAATAGCGCTTATTGGTTATTTAATTTTTATTCCACGCTATTCTTATGTTGGCGCGGCATGGGTTACTATTTTTATTGAATTATTTATTGCTGGCGCTACAGGATATTATGTTTGGAAATATACTCAATTTTTCCCTAATTTTAAAATGACTATAAAATCTTTGATAGCATGCTCCATAATGGCTTTAACATTATACGTCTTGCCAATTAATATGAATTTATTTATAGTTTTGTTTTTGTCAATTATTATTTATTTTGCGTCTTTGGCAGTGTTGACAAACACACAACACACAACACATAACACGTAACATAATATTCATGGCATGCTACGGTGTTTAGACTCTACTTAAAAAACCCGATTCGTCATAGCGAATCGGGTTTTTTGTAGTAAACCCTGTTAAATAGGCATCGTTTGTCGGTGTCATTAACCACCGACTGCGATGATTTATCTACCTCCGATTTTATTTATCCCGTTAGATAATGGTTTATATCTAACTGGGATCAGAGAATTTATTTATACAAGGTAAATAAATAATTTAATTATCTATTTAGAGGACAGCGTCTTTTGCCGCTTTTGCTACACGAAATTTTACAACCGTTTTAGCGGCAATTTTAATTTCCTCACCAGTAGCAGGATTGCGACCCATTCTTGCTTTCCTGTGAGCTTTTACTAATTTACCGATTCCAGGAATGGTAAATTCTCCATTCTTTTTGACCTCTGTGTAGGCCATTTCAGCTAAAAGTTCCAAAACATCAGCAGAAACCTTTTTGCTTAACTCTGTTTTTTCAGCTAAGGCTGCTACTAATTGTGACTTTGTCATTTTTGCCATAACTTTTTTTAATTTAAAATTAAAATTTAAATTATAAATTTGCTTTTGCAACAAGTCCATGTTTTAAATTATTAATTCTAAATTCTAATTAATATGTAAACAGTCTATAAAGTTAAAAATCTGAAATCTGATATCTGAAATCCGACATCTGATATCTGACATCCGAAATATAGCGCGGGTGTCAGGACTTGAACCCGAAATAGCGGTTTTGGAGACCGCTGTGATACCGTTTCACCACACCCGCAAAATTAGTTCATAAAGTTTAAAGTTATAAAGTTAAAAGTTAATTTTTTATTTAATTTTCTTCAATCAACTTTTAACTTTATAACTTTATAACTTTAAACTTACTTATATTCTGTTTCATAAATATGCATCACAGTTGCCGCCAAAGAAATAATTAAAGGACCAAAAATAATTCCCCAAAATCCAAATAAAGAAATTCCGCCTAAAATAGAAAAGATAATAAAAATAGGATGTACTTGCGCTTTTCCTTTAATAATATACGCCCTGATTAAATTGTCAATCATACTCACTATTAAACCGCCCCAAGTTAACAAAAATATGCCTTGCCAAATTTGCCCTGCTATTAATAAATAAATTCCAACAGGCAACCAAATCAACACAGGTCCAATATATGGTAAAAGTGAAAAAAAAGCCATAAATAATCCAGGAAAAAAAACTGGCAATCCAATTATAAAAAATCCAACAGCGCCTATAATTCCTTGCGCGATAGCCGTAACAAAAGTTGAAATTATCGCTACAAAACTAATATCTCTAAATTTTTTAAATATTTTACGGTCATATTTATTTTCTAAAGGCGTCCAAATCATAATTTTTTCAATTATTTTTTTACCATCTACAAAAAAGAAAAACATAGTAAAAATGATTATAATTAATGAAATAATAAAATTTGTTGTGCCTTTAACTAAACTTGTCGCCCCTACTACAAGCCAATTACTGAATTTTTTTGCAATATCAACCATAAAAGTTTTTAAACTTTCACTATTAATATTTAATAAACTCATTTTTTCCAAAACACTATTTTTAATTATTTGATCAAGATTGTTTTTGTTTGTAAAATCAATTATTTCCGAATAAGCGATAACAGATTGTTGTGCGGTATAAATTATTAAATTAACTAAAGGAATAATAATTATTAAAATTACAAGCAAACACATTAATAGCGCTGCTATTTTTTTTCTGCCTCTAAATTTGCAAACAAGCCATTCATAAGGTCTATAAAAAATGGAAACTAAAATAGTCGCAGCTATAATTTCAATTAAAAACGGCTTAAAAAGCAGATAGCATGCATAAATAACAGCAATAATTAAAAAAAATAAAAAAAATTTAGAAATTAAATTTTTGTTCATAAAAATTACTTTAATTTCGTTTCTTTATGCAAAACATGTTGCTTGCAATGCTTGCAATATTTTTTTAATTCAAGCTTTGCTTTAATAGTTTTTTTGTTCTTGCGTGAAAAATAATTATCTTTTTTACATTCATTGCAAGTTAGTTTTATAAGATTATCTTGGGACATAATAATAAGTTAAAAGTTCATAAAGTCTATAAAGTTAAAAGTCAATTAGCCTTATGAAATTTATATTTTTGAATTTAGAGCCATGTTATGTTATATAACTATCAATAATAAAATAACCATTGATAAAGTTATAAATTCTATGGCGAAAATTTTTAAAAAAGTTATTTCCATTTTATCAGGATTGACAAACATAATTTTATAATTTTCAATTTTCAATAATCAATTCTCAATAAATAATCAAAGAATAACGCTACAAAATGATCATTTAATAATTGATTATTTGTTGATCATTGAAAATTGATTATTGAAAATTTTTTCGCATACTTATTGTATCACAATTCTCTAGCTTTTTCAATATCCACACCGCCAATTTCATTAATGATGACTATATCGCGTCTTGCGAGTTCTTTGGATAATATTTTTTTAGCAATTTGATTTGCTATTTTATCCTGCAATAATCTACGTAAAGGACGCGCGCCAAATTTTGGATCATAACCTTCTTGCGCTAATTTGTAAATCCCTTGCTCTTCCATCTTCATGCCAATGCCTTTTGCCTCAAGCGCTTTAACAATTTTTTTAAGCATTAACTTTGTTATAACTCTAATATTCTCAATAGTCAAGGGCTTAAAAACAATTACTCCGTCAAAACGATTAATTAATTCAGGTCGCATTATTTTATTTAAATGTTCATTAATTAGAGTTTGTTTTAATTTTTGCATGTCAATATTTAATCCGTGGTTATTTGCAATCTGTTCCTGAATATAAAGCGCGCCTGCATTGGACGTGGCAATAATAATAGAATTAGTAAAATTTATTGTATTTCCTTGTCCATCAGTCAATCTTCCATCATCCATTACTTGCAAAAATAAATTTAAAATATCAGGATGTGATTTTTCAAATTCATCCAATAAAATCAATGAAAACGGTTGTTTGCGAACAGCTTCTGTTAACTGGCCTTTAATTCCGCCAGCAGAGCCAATCATTTTTTCTATACTGTCAGCATGCTGATATTCGCTCATATCAAGACGAATCATATAGTTTTCATTTCCAAAATAAACTTCAGCTACAGTTTTGGCTAATTCTGTTTTACCAACTCCTGTTGGACCTAAAAATAAAAAATTAGCTATGGGTCGTTTGCCAGAATTTAAAGCTGCTCTAGCCCTGCGCAAACTATCTGACACCATATTGACAGCTTCATTTTGATTTATCATTCGTTTATGAATATATTTTTCTAAATTAAGTAATTTTTCGCTTTCTATGTCCGTAATGTCGCTAAGCGGAATGCCTGTTATCTTACTTATAGTTTCAGCAATATCATTTTTAGAGCACATATATTTTTGAGCATTTTGCAGTCGTTGCCCAGAAAGCCGTACAGCTGTCGCTTCTAAAATATTTATTGCTTTTTCTGGCAAATATTTATCATTAATATATTTAGAAGAAAGTTGAACTGCTTGTTCAATGGAATTATATGAAAAATATATCTGATATTTATTTTCAAATCTATTAATTTTACTTTCTATCATTTGAATGGCTTGATTTATATTCGGCTCTTGAATTTTAATTATTGACATTGCATTGCCTAATGGTTTGCCTTCAATATATCTAACATAATTTTGCGCTTCTACTGTTGCAAGGCAATATAATTCTTTTCTGTTTATAGCGCCCGTTAACACTTCTGATAATTCCAAGCTTTGCTCCTGGCCTGATGATATGCCAACTATATTTTCAATGTTTTCAATAAATAAAATAATATTACCTGCTTTATTAATTTCATCAATTATAACTAATAATCTTTCTTCTGCCATAACTGCATCCGCGCCACTAATTAACCGCGCAGCATCTAATTCAATAAGCCGTTTATCTTTTAAAAATTTTGGCACCTTTTCACGAACCATAAGCCGAGCTATTCCATTAATAATCGCTCTTTTACCTGTCCCAACAGATCCTGTTAAAAGCGCTCCACAGCGTTCAGATTCTAGTACTTGAAAAATTTCCTGAATTTCTTTATCTCTATTAACACAAAATTCAAGCCGTCCTTGCTTTGCCATTAATGTTAAATCATAAGAGATGCTATCTAAAACAGGAGTAGAAATGGCTGTATAAGCCCTGTCCATAGTTGTTCCTGGCTTTAATTTAGCTGATTTTTGATATATTTTATAATCTTCTAATAATATATTATC
>JAHJJO010000075.1 GCA_018822835.1 Patescibacteria group bacterium | reverse complement strand
ATGCAATATAAATATTACCACTGCTATCAACCGCTACGCTTGGATTGTTTTGATTATTAGAAGCGCTAATTTGTAAATCTTGCGGAACCCATTGCGGGATGTATGACGCATTATATTTTTGAGCATAAATTCTTTCCTGGCCTGAACGGTTGTCTCTCCAGATAAAATAATAATTTCCTGATTCATCAATAATAAAGTCGTGATTATCTTGATCTTCATCAGAATAAAGGTGCGCTAAAGAACTTCGAGGAAAATTTTGATATATTGTTTTAACATTAATGTTGCTTAACAGGTCTATTGCAAAACCAATTTCAGTAAGCTGGCCTTCTAACACAATAGCTTCTGGTCTGCTAGGATTTGGATTGCCTTCGCTTGCGCTGCATCCCATTCCAGTTGAATCGGTTTTGCATGTGTAGTCCGCGCTATATCCTGTTTTACTAACTGCAATTTTATAACCAGCTGAAGCAGGCGCTCCAGGAAAACTAACTCTACCGTCAGCATTAGTAAATGTATTAATCAAAACAAATGGATCAGAAATATCATTCTGAATAGAAACATTCGCGCTGTCAACAGGCAATCCGTTAGAGTTAAAAACAATTACTGTTAATGTTCCGCCTCCTTCCATTGTTTCCATGCCTTTAGGTGTAATGATTGTTGAAAGATCGGTTGATTTTTTCCCCCAAAAATTTGTCCATGAAACTGTTATTTGAACGATTTTATAGTCTGTGGGCAAAGTGTCAGTTCCTCCAGCCAACCCGTCAAAAGGATCATCATAATATTTTACATAAGTTTTTACAGCAAATTCTTTATTATTAAAAATAATTGTTTCTGTTTGCGGAATATCCCCAGTAGGAATACCGCCAACTGTCCCTACTTTATTGTAAGACAGATTTCTAATCATTTCTATTTTATGGTTAGAAATGGTCAGCGCTGCTGCTTCTGCTTTATAATTTACTACAGTTTTAATGCTCCAATTAAACAGTGACAAAATTGAAACTCCCGCAAGCGCGAAAATAGCAATAGTCACCATTAATTCAACCAAGGTAAAACCCTCACGCGTAACGTGGAACGCATAACGCGTAACGAAATAATTTTTAACAAATTTTTTTATATATAATAACATACTCAAAAGAATTTTTTACGTTCCACGTTATGCGTTTTATTTCAGGCTATAAAGTTATAAAGCCATCAAATTTTCCATTTTTTAAATCATCTACAATATCATCATAACAAATAAAATTTAACTTTATATCAGAATATTTTTTTTGAAATATTTTGTATTTTGAAACTGTAAATTTATTTTTATTAAATTTAATTTCAAAAGCGCGTCGGCGATTAATAATAAAATCAACTTCATTTTTATTTTGAGTTCTCCAAAAATTAATATTATTTAATTTATTATTTGTCAAAAATCTTAAAAACATAACATTTTCTAGATATTGACCGCTATCCATCCGTTTTCCTATAAAATTAAAATTATTCAACAAATAATTTCTTAAGCCCAAATCTAGAAAATAGACTTTCGGCATTTTTATCAATTCTTTTTTTAAATTTTGATAAAATGGTTTAATAAAAGCAAGGTGATATGATTTTTGCATTGTAAATAAATAATTTTCAATTGTTTGTAGGGACAACTTGGTTATATTTGCAAGCTGATTAGCATTTACAAGCTGTCCTGTCTGCATTGCCAATAGTTTTAATACTTGAAAATATTTTTCAGAATTTTTAATTCCTGATTCATAAATATCCTTTTTAATGTAAGAAAGCGCCAATCCTTCTATTATTTTTTTTTTTATTTCTTCATCGTCATTTAGAGCAACTTCTGGATAAGATCCAAATGTTATATATTCTTTCCAAAATTTTATTAGATCATTGTGATAAATTTTTGGCACAGGTTTGTTAAAATATTGCTTTATATTTTCTTGATTTTTAAAAGTTAAAAATTCATAAAAATTCAACCCATATAATTCAAAAATAAATTTTCTTCCAGCTAAACTGTCTTTAAATTTTTTATCAAGATAAAAAGCAGAAGATCCTGTGGTGATAATTTTAAGATTTTTTCTATTTTCATCAAAATGAAATTTTAAAAAATTACTTGGATTATCTAAATATTGCGCTTCATCCAAAAAAATATATTGCTTTGTTTTTGTTTTTGGAATTATTTCAAAAATATTTTGCGGATGCTGATTAAGAGCATTCTTATATTCAGGGTTTTCTAAATTTAAATAAAAACATTTTTTTTGTTTCTGTTCAAAATATTTTTTTAAAATAAATAATAAACTGGTTTTTCCAACCTGCCTAGCTCCTGTAATCATTATAATTTGATCTTTTTCTAAAAATGGTTTTATTTCTGACAAAATGTTTCTTTTAAACATAATTTAGATATTTTATAAAGTTTACTTTGAATATTATCAGATATTTTTATAAATGTCAAATT
>JAHJJO010000074.1 GCA_018822835.1 Patescibacteria group bacterium | reverse complement strand
CAACTGCTCGAACTATGGAGCCTTCAATAGATTATTTGAAAATTAAAAATTGATCATTGATTATTTTTTGAAAATTGATAATTGATAATTGTTAATTGTTAATTGATAATTGATTCACCTGATTTCCTCTTCTCTTTCTTTAATATACTTTGTCCATTCTTCAGTAATCTCCACAAAAATTTTGAACGGGGCTTCGATGATGAAATCTAGAATAAAAATAAAAACATTAAGCTGCGAAATTTGTTCACTAAGCCATTTGCCTGTAGCCACAATTGGCGTATTAAAAAATCTGGTCAAAAAACTAAAAATATTTTCCTTTGGCTCAATTACCACAAATTCACGCGTTCCCTTTCTAATCATTATACTAAAAAAACTTACTAATGCCAAGAAAAATAAGAAAATTATAGCGCTTACCCAATTAAAATTTATTTTATTAAGCGCCCAAACAACCACACCGAAAGATAAGAAAAAAGTAACAGCATAAATTAAACCAAAAACAGCATTTTTAAATTTCCCCCTTTTTTGAGACGCTACACGCAAAACAAACGGCTCTTGCCTTGCATGTTCTTGAAAAGTTATTTCTTCAACACCTTCTATAATTTTTTTTGTATTAGCATCAGATGGTATATTAGTAAATAAAATAATTACAAACAATAAAAATGCGGGAAAAATAATATTAATTCCTAGAGCCATAAAATTAATTTCTTGTCCGAACCATTTAATTGCCGGGATTTCAAGAATAATTACAAAAATAGATTTTGTTAAAAAAATATAAATTATACTTCTTATTCCAGCGCGCCATAATCTAGATTTTGCATATTGATATTTGTCCGCGCAAATTTTCTTTATTTCCCTTGAAAACGCTTTTAAATCATTTTGAATATTATCATAAGCTTCTGCTGGATTTTTATTTATAGCATCAGATAAAATAGTAAAATAAACTGAGTAATGTTTAATTATTTTATCTAATTGTCTGCTTAAAGGATGGTCTAATTGCTGATCAATAGATGAAAATAAAGGCATGATATTTTTTGCAATTTTTTGAATATCTTGATCCGACGGTTTTATCCAATTAGCGTTAAAATATTTAAACAAAATTAGGCTCAACATATCTTGATCAGATTTGGTAAAATTACGGTAAATTCCAAGATAAATTTGAATGTCCAAGTCTTTTTTATAATCCATTTTCTTTGGTAGTTCAATGTTTTTAGTTAAAGTTTCATGCATGCTGTTCACTACGGCTTGCTTAACAGTATCCGTTTCCAGTTTTTCTTCAATTTCACTCGCAAGAACAGCAATAATGCGATTAGTCAAATAACTTTTTTGCTCTAATGCTTCTTTTGTTTTTATGAGATGACCATTTTTAAATTTTTCAGATGTTTTAAGATACGCTATGCTGTAATTTTTTAGTTTAATATATTTTTCAATTATAATGCTTATTTCATTGATTTTGTGTTCAGGTATTTTATTATTTGGCAAATACCCGGCGCGAATTAATTCTATTAATAAATGCTTTGATATTGTTTCGCTTTGTGAAATTTTAATCACCCCTTCAATAACTATTTGTCTTTTTAATATTCTTTCTATGGCATTTTTTTTAAGTAAATTTTCTTCTTTATAATCAACTGAATTGCGAATTTTTTCATAATAAAACGCCATTTTAGAAATCACTTCTGAAACGTTAATTTTATTTTCATCATTATTTTCAGTTTTTTTTACTTTATTTTGATTAGAATAAATTACCTGAAATAATCTTTTTACGCCATCAGTTAGAGTTAAAGTATTTTCAGTTTTTTTTGTTAGATAAGGAGTAACCATAAAAATAAAATTTTCAATATTCAATGCTCAATTATCAATAAATTATCAATTTTCAATGATCATTTAAAATTGTCCGCCACGGCGGATGATTATTGATAATTGAAAATTATTTCAGTTGCTCTTTCCATCTGCGGGTCTTTGTTGCTATTATAATCTTCAATAATAAAATCAATTTCTTCATCAGGTATAATGCCATTATCATTAATGCAAGCGCCATCCGGAGTAAGCCATTTAGCCACTGTAATTTTTACAGAAGAGCCATCTTGAAATTCTTTTAAAGTCTGGACTGATCCTTTCCCAAATGTTTTCATTCCGATAATTTTTGCTTTTTTATGGCTCTGCAAAGCTCCTGCTACAATTTCAGAAGCAGATGCACTACCTTGATTAACTAAAATAACAGTTGGATAATCTTTTAATCTTGCTCTGCCCCTGGCTAAATAATCATTTTTATTTTCTTCGCTAAATTGTTCTGTCACAACTACGCCGGTTTCTATCCATTCGCTTGCAATTTCAATGGCTGTATCCAAATATCCACCGGGATTGTTGCGTAAATCTAAAATAATGCCTTTTGGATTTTTAGACATTACTTCTCTAACAGCTTTGTTAAACAAATTAAAAGTGTCGTTATTAAAATTTATGATTTTAATGACAAAAATATTTTCATCATTTAATTCGGTTTTTACACTTTGAATGGTAATAACTCCCCTCTTGATTTTAATATCCTCTGGCTTACCTGCTCCATTGCGATAAATAGTTAAAACAACTTCAGTGTCTTTTGGTCCGCGAATTTTTCTAACCGCCACGTCAATACTAATTCCAGCTGTTATTTCATCATTAATAGCATAAATTTTATCACCCGCTTTTAAGCCCGCCAAGTCGGCGGGCATTCCTGACAATGGAGCAATAATAGTTAATATGTCATCTTTTATTCCAATTTCCGCTCCAATGCCTTCAAATTTTCCCGACAAGTCGTTTTCAAATTCTTGCGCTATCTTTGGATCCATAAAAATAGTATATGGATCTTTTAAAGATGCTACCATTCCTGATAAAGCGCCATAAAACATTTCTTTCTCGTTAATTTTCCCTTTATCAACATAATTTGCCTTTACTGTATCCCAAACATCCCAAAATAAATTAAAATCAATATCTTGCGTTAAACCGCCTTTACTGTCTTTATTATATTTTCCTGTGATTTTGCCTAAATAAACAACTTCCTCTTTTGCCAATTCTTCCATAACTTTGTTTGTCATGGACATATACATTCCAGCGCCAAAGCAAACAAGCATTACAACCAAAACCAAAATAGCGCTAATAATTTTTGCATAAAATTTATTATTTTTCATAATTTTTCATGTTATGCGAAT
>JAHJJO010000073.1 GCA_018822835.1 Patescibacteria group bacterium | reverse complement strand
TGAATTCTATTAAAAAGTTAACATACGAATTATTAATTAAAATAAATTTTAATTAATCCATAATTGTAAATTGATAATTGTTAATTGAATATTGATTTTTATGCATTCTATATTAGACGCTATTGGCAATACGCCTTTGGTAAAAATAAATAAATTAAACACTAATCCAAAGACAGAGCTTTGGGCAAAGTTAGAATCATTTAATCCGGGCGGCTCTGTCAAAGACAGAATTGCGCTGGCAATGATTGAAGAAGGTGAGAAATCAGAAGAATTAACTCATGATAAAATTATTTTAGAACCAACTTCCGGCAATACAGGCATTGGATTAGCCATGATAGCGGCTGTGAAAAAGTATAAAATTTT
Source organism: Patescibacteria group bacterium (assembly GCA_018822835.1). GTDB lineage: Bacteria > Patescibacteriota > Patescibacteriia > Patescibacteriales > JAHJJO01 > JAHJJO01. The sequence goes on along the minus strand of JAHJJO010000073.1, from coordinate 2,037 downwards.
ATTAGTAATGTCCGAAGCTGTTTCAGAAGAAAGAAAGCAGATTTTAAAATCATTTGGCGCGGATATTTTATTAACTTCTGCTGAAAGAGGAACTGACGGCGCGATTGAAAAAGCCTATGAAATGGCAAGAAAAAATTCAAAAAAATATTTTATGCCAGATCAATTTAATAATGAAGCAAACTGGAAAGCGCATTATTATGGAACAGGAGAAGAAATTTGGCAGCAAACAAATGGACAAGTCACTCATTTTATTTCTGCTATAGGAACAACAGGGACGATTATGGGCGTTGGAAAAAAATTAAAAGAATATAATTTAAAAATCCAAATAATAGCTGTTGAGCCGAATTTAGGGCATAAAATTCAGGGATTGAAAAATTTAAAAGAAGCTTATAAGCCAGGAATTTGGGATAAAACAGTAATTGATGAGAAAATAAATATTAAAGATGAAGATGCTTATGCGACAACGAGAGAGCTGGTAAAACAAGAAGGCATTTTTGTTGGCATGTCTTCTGGCGCCGCAATGTATGTAGCATTGCAAAAAATCAAAAAACTCAAAAAAGGTTTAGTAGTTGCATTACTTCCTGACACTGGAGAAAGATATTTAAGCACAAAGTTGTTTTATTCTTAATTGTTTTTATAAACAAAAATTTAAAAATTGATTGAAATTTGTAAAATAACGCATAATTGAAAAACCGTCAGAATCCCCCCTCTCCAGTTTTTGAAAACTGGGGAGGGGGAGATTCTGACGAAGCCAGGAAAAAAATTCTAAAAAGCTAAAAAGCTACAAGCCAAGAAGCTATTATGAAATTTTACAACACACTTACAAGAAAAAAAGAAATTTTTAAACCAATTAAAAAAAATCAAGTTGGCATTTATTCTTGTGGTCCAACTGTTTATAATTTTGTCCACATTGGAAATCTTCGCTCTTATGTGTTTGCTGATATTTTACGCAGATATTTAGAATACAAAAAATATAAAATAAAATTTATCATGAATATTACTGACATTGACGATAAAACAATTAAGAGATCAGTGGAACAAAAAATTAGTTTGAAAAAATTAACTGAAAAATATACTAAAGAATTTTTTAAAGATATTAAAACTTTAAATATAAAAAAAGTAAGCTCTTATCCAAATGCAACAGATCATATTGATGAAATGATAAAATTTACAGAAGTTTTAGAAAAAAAAGGTTATGCTTATGAAAGGCTTGGGAGTGTTTATTTTGACATTTCTAAATTTGAAAATTATGGCAAGCTTGCTAGGGTTGATTTTAAGGGAATTAAAGCAGGCGCGAGAGTTGATTTAGATGAATATGACAAAGATCATCCAGGAGATTTTACTTTACTAAAACGAAGCGCATTAAATGACATAAAAAGAGGAATTTTTTATCAAACAAAATATGGCAAAATACGACCTGGATGGCACATTGAATGTTCTGTAATGTCTATGAAATATTTAGGCAAAACTTTTGACATTCATACAGGAGGGATTGATTTAATGTTTCCTCATCATGAAAATGAAATTGCCCAGTCAGAAGCGTATTCTGGCAAGAAATTTGTTAATTATTGGATGCATAATGAGCATCTTTTAGTGGAAAATCAAAAGATGTCAAAATCACTTGGCAATTTTTATACTTTGCGGGATTTATTAGATAAAGGTCATAATCCAAGGGCTATCCGTTATTTATTACTTAGTGTTCATTATCGCCAAAAACTTAATTTTACTTTTCAAGGGCTTAAAGCCACAGAGAGAGTATTACGGCGTTTAGATGAGTTTGTGGATAAAATTAAAGCAGGCGCAGAGACAGAAGTTGAACTTCTGTCAGTTTTAACTGACAGAAGCTCAACTTCTGTCTCTGCTGTTTCCGCATCAAAATTAATAGATAATTTAATTCTTAATAGTAGAAAAGATTTTGAAAAAGCAATGGACGATGATTTAAATATTTCTAAAGCTTTGGCAGTAATATTTGATTTAATTAAAAAGGTAAACAAAATGCGTGTTTTAAAAAATACAAATAAATTATATAATTTAATA
>JAHJJO010000072.1 GCA_018822835.1 Patescibacteria group bacterium | reverse complement strand
TATTAAATTTAGTTGTATTTTTTTAAATAAAATACCCCGCAGCAAGCTGTCGGGGTATTACGCGCCCTTCACGATATGCCCTCAAATAACGTCAGTTATTCCCTATACGTTTGTTGATAGTGTTTACCTTGCCCTTGAACATAATTTCTTATTACTTCTTCGTTGCCATAAAGACCTACTGTGTTGATGTAATAACCGCTTGTCCAAAAGTGACCTCCCCAAAGCATTGTTTTGTTATGACTTTTGTAAACATGATAATTTTATTTCAAACAAATCAAGAAAAAGAATCTTTTGAAAAGCTTTATGATAAATATATTGATATTGTTTATCGTAAGTGTTTGTCATATTTAGAAAATTATGAAGACGCGCAAGACGCAGCGCAAGAAGTTTGGATAAAAGTATATTTTGCTCTGTCATCTTTTGAACGCAGGTCAGTATTTTCGACTTGGCTGTATCGCATAACAGTTAATTATTGCATAACCGCGTTGAAAAAAAGAAAATATTTTTTCTCCCTAAATGAATTGGAGGAAGCCGGTTTTGAGATTGAAGATTTATATCCTAATATTGAAATTCTAATATCAAACCGTGAAGATGTGACAAAAGTGCTTTCAGTATTGTCTAAAGATATGAAAGTGCTTCTTTTGATGAAATACGCGGAAGGATACACATATGATGAAATTGCTCAAATTACTGGTCTTGGCGTCAGTGCCGTCAAGATGAGAATTGCTAGAGCAAAAAAACAATTACAAAACGCTTTTCATTAAAAGTCGACAAAAGAAGCATTAATTAAATTAAATAAATATGGTATATACTATAAAAAATTTGCTCGAAAATGAGCATAATAATACTAAAGCACCAGCAAATCTCAAACAAAATGTGTTTTGTTCAATTGAGTATCTTGATGTTGTTAAGGTATTGTTAGAATTTTTTATCATTATCCCTATAATAGTTATCCAGGATATTGCCTAGGATAACTCTGGGGAGAATTAACTAATCTAAAAAAATATGAATCCAACAAATATTACAACATATATTCAAAATACCTCAGATGTGCTTTTGATCACCGCCACGAGTCTTTTAAACACGGTGGCAGCATACCTGCCTAGTATTATTGGCGCGCTGGCAATTTTTATCCTTGGTTTAATTGTGGCTAAAATGTTTCGCGGAACGACTAAAAAAGTACTGAAATGGGTCGGTTTTACTAAATTGGTAGAACGAACTAATTTAGATGAAATCCTGCAAAAAGCAGGGGTTAAAAAAGACACAGTAGAGATTTTGGCATCTATTGTCTATTGGATCGTACTCTTGGTTTTTCTGTCAGCTGTATTTGAAGCATTGGGTCTTGAAGTGGTGATTAAAACATTCAATCAATTGATTGCTTACTTGCCGAACCTAATTGTGGCTATTATTACTGTTATTTTGGCATTAATGGTCGGTCGTTTTGTTAAGAGCGCGATAATGGCTGGTTTAGAAAAGCTTCATATTGCTTATGGCAATGTGGTAGCAGTAATTGCCGAAGGGCTGGTAGTTTTACTTGGCGCGTCTATTGCGGCCTCACAGTTAGGATTAGACATTACTATTATTACTGCTAATGTAACAGCAATTGTTATCGGCGTGGTTGCCCTATTAGTACTTGCTCTTGGACTCGGATCAAGAACGGTTGTGTCCAATATTATTGGCGGTTATTACACCAAGCAATATTACAAAAAAGGAGAAATGGTAAAATTGGCCGGACATAAAGGTAAGGTGAAAGAAGTTAATAATATGGCAGTTATTTTAGATGGTAGTGACGGCGAAATTGTTATTCCAAATGAAGAAGCATTAAAAAAAGGATCCGCTCAATAAAAAATTAAGATTAAACAGTAAAAGCAGAGGGCGAGATTCCTCTGCTTTTACTGTCGGGGGAGTGTCGGGAGTGCGACTCCCGACACTCTAAATTATTATAGATGGGTGTAATTTTCTTTGGAGTGAATAAATGAATAAATGAATGAATGGAGAAGATTATAAGCGAATAAGTTGACTTAAATTTTGTAGTAGTTTATACTATTTATATTACTTTCAATTACAAAATAATTATGCCAAAAATTCCAACAATTGAAGAATTGCTAAAAGCAGGCGCGCATTTTGGGCACCGCGTTAGCAAGTGGAATCCAAAAATGGAGCCATTTATTTTTACTTCTATAAATAATGTTCACATTATTGATTTAATTAAAACACAAAAAATGCTTGAAAAAGCATTGGATTTTATAAAAAAAATAATTACTGAAAAAAAAACTATAGTATTTGTAGGCACCAAAGATCAGATTAGGCAACCTTTAAAAAAAATGGCTGAAGAAATAAACTCACCTTATATTATTACAAAATGGATAGGAGGATGTTTTACGAATTTTGTTGTTATTAAAAAATTAATTAAAAAATATAATGATTTAGTTGAAGAAAAAATATCAGGTAAGTTAAAAAAATATACTAAAAAAGAACAACATGATTTTGATATGGAAATTAAAAAATTAGAAACAAAAGTAGGCGGTCTTAAAAAACTTACTAAATTACCTGATGCTTTATTTGTTTGGGATGTTAAAAAAGAAAAAACAGCCATTACAGAAGCAAATAAAAAAAACATTCCGATTATTGCTGTCTGCGATACAAATGTTAATCCTCAAAATATTGATTATGTTATTCCAATGAATGATGATGCGACAAAAGCTGCAAAAATGGTATTTAATTTAATTAAAGAAACGGTCGCGGAATAGTAATAAGTTGATTATCTTCAATTACAAAACTATTCAAAAGCCATAAAATGCTTCTTTGTGTCATCCCCGCGAAAGCGTGGATCCAGTATTTAACGAACTAATCTGGATCATCGTTGGAGTTTATCACCTACTTGATAGGGGACGGGGATGACAATTTAGATGCGTTTCGTAAATTCAAAGTAAAAACTAATTAACTAATTAACTAATTAACTAATTAACTAATTAACTAATTAACTAATCTTTTATGTTAAAAATAAAACAATTAAGAGAAGCAACAGGCGCTGGTATTATTGACTGTAAAAATGCATTAAAACAATCTGGTGATAATGTCGAAAAAGCTATTGAAATTTTACGAAAGCAGGGGATTGCTAAATCAGCTAAAAGAGGTGAACGCGACGCAAGCGAAGGAATTATTAAAGTTGCTGTTTCTGAACAAAATAATGAAGGATATATTGCAGAAATAAACTCAGAAACAGATTTTGTTGCTCGTAACGCAGAATTTCAAAAATTTTCTGAGCAGATTATAGAATTAATAAAAAATAGTTGCCAATCAGACAAGCCGAGCAATTTAGATGAGCTTTTTGCTATGGTTATGGGGAATAACAAAATAGTAAAAGAAAATCTAGACAATTTAAGTGGTGTTATCGGTGAAAAGCTAAATATTAGCAAATTTAATGTTTTAAAAGGATCCACTGTTGCGGATTATCTGCATTTAGGAGGAAAAATTGGAGTTTTAGTTGCGCTTGACAAAGAAAATGAAAAAGATTTGGCAGTAAACATAGCTATGCAAATCGCGGCCTCTGATCCAAAATATATTAATTCTGAAGATGTTTCAAATGAAGAAATTGAAAAAGAAAAAAGAATTTATAAAGAACAACTTTTAAAGCAAGGCAAACCAGAAAATATAATAGATAAGATTTTACAAGGCAAAATTAATAAATATTTTGAAGAAGTTTGTTTAGTTAAACAAGAATATATAAAAGATGATAAGAAAAAAGTGGAAAATATTTTAGGAAACATTAAAGTAACTGGATTTATAAGATATAGTCTCGCATAGCGCATAACGTCATGCGTTATGCGTTATGTGTTATGCGTGTAGCTCAAATACAATTTGCTCCATGGGATAAAATATATTTGTTTAATTCAAATAATATTGTTTTAGTAAAAAATGATTATGTAATTGTTAATACAGAACTTGGCAAAGAAATAGGAAAAGTAGTTGGTTTTTATAACATTGACGATGATGATACTAAACAAGATGACACTATATCAAAAGAAGCGAAAAAGCTTAAAAGCGAAAAAACAACGGATGATGCAAAAATATTAAAATCAATTATTCGTAAAGCCATTTCTGAAGATTTAAAAAAAATACCAAACCAAAATAAAAAAAATAAAGCTTTAGAAAATTGTAAAAAATTTATTACTAAACATGGACTGCCCATAAAGTTAGTGGATGTTCATTTTGCCTTTGATAATTCTATAATAACTTTTGCTTTTATCGCGGATGGTCGCGTTGACTTTAGAGAATTGGTTAAAGATTTAATTAGTAATTTTAATTGCGCAATAAGATTGCATCAAATAGGCAAAAAAGATGAGGCCATGCTAGCCGGCGATTATGGTCCTTGCGGTCGCGCATTATGCTGTAAATCTTTAAATAATTTTCCTTCCATTACTTCTGGTATGGCTGAATTACAACAAGTTTCGCATCGTGGCAGTGTTCGAGCATCCGGGATGTGCGGACGTTTAATGTGCTGTTTGTCTTACGAAAATGAAAGTTATAAAAAATTAGCGGAAAAAATGCCTGCCATGGGCACTAAAATAGATGTTGAAGGAAAAAAAGGTACAGTGGTTGGGCATAATGTTTTAATGCAGACAGTTGATGTAAAATTTTTGGGAGCAAAAAAAGAAGACAAAACTGTTATAAAAATTGCGATTAAGGATTTATAAAATATATAATCCGAATCTACAAATATATCCGAATACTACGAATTTGAATTATTCAAATTAATTTGTAATATTCGGATTCACCTTGTTAAATTGCTTCGCACCTGCCCCGCAGGATTTAACAGGGTAAATTTGTAGATTTGGATTATAGTATAACATGAAATTATTACAAGCATTAGGATTAAATTTAAACATTTTAATTGCGCAATTTATTAATTTTGCAATTTTACTTTTTATACTATATAAATTTGGTTATAAACCAATATTAAAATTTCTTGATGAACGAAAAAATAAAATTGAACAAGGAATTAAAGATGCTCAAGAAGCGACTGAGAAATTAAAGAAAATGAGTGAAAAAGAGCAGCAAATTATTGTTGCAGCTAAAAAAGAAGCTAAAAATATTTTAGAAAAAATTAAAAAGCATGCGGAAGAAAAGCAGAAACAAATCATAAATAAAACTAAAGAAGATATCGGAAATATTATTAATCAGCAAAAAGCGCAAATTAGAGTTGAAAAAGCTAAAATTTTAAAAGAAATTAAACAGGAAGTTGGAACATTAATTGTAAATGCTTTAGAGCAAATTTTAGAAGAAAAAATGGATGAAAAAAAAGATGGAGAGTTAGTAAAAAAAGTTGTTGAAAAATTAAATAAAAAATCGGAATTAAAAGATTAGGTTTTTATGTTATAATGAAACATAGTTTAAAGTTTATAAAGTAATTTAACTTTTAACTTTATAACTTTGAACTTTTAAACTAAACTTTATGACTAATAACGAAGAACAAAAATCAAAATTGGAAGCAATTAATACTGCAGTGGAGCAAATTAAAAGTAAGTACGGCACAGGAGCGATTATGAAATTTGGAGATGCAAGAAGAGTTGATGTGGATGCTATTTCAACTGGATGTTTGTCATTGGATGTTGCTTTAGGAATTGGAGGAGTGCCAAGAGGGAGAATAATAGAAATTTTTGGACTTGAAGCGTCAGGCAAAACAACACTTGCTCAGCATATTGTTGCTGAAACGCAAAAAATGGGTGGCATTGCCGCTTTTGTGGATGCTGAACATGCTTTAGATCCTGAATATGCCACCAAAATAGGAGTTAATACAAAAGAAATGTTTATTTCACAACCAGACACGGGAGAGCAGGCGCTGGAAATTGTAGAAACTTTAGTGCGATCTAATGCTATTGATGTGATTGTTGTTGATAGTGTAGCGGCTTTAGTACCACGAAAAGAAATTGAAGGAGAAATGGGAGATTCGCACATGGGGTTACAAGCGCGTTTAATGAGTCAGGCATTGCGCAAGCTAACAGGGATTGTTGCAAAAAGCAAAACAGTTATAATTTTTATCAATCAAATAAGGTATAAAATAGGCGTATTTTTTGGTAACCCAGAAACGACCACAGGAGGTATGGCTTTAAAATTTTATTCATCCGTAAGAATTGAAGTAAGACGGTCAGCGCAAATTAAACAGGGTGAAAAAATAATTGGTAACCGTGTTAAAGCTAAAGTGGTTAAAAATAAAACTGCCGCTCCATTTAAAACTTGCGAATTTGATATTATGTACAATGAAGGAATTTCTATAGCAGGCGATTTGTTGGACATTGGAACAAGTTATGGAGTAATTAAAAAAGCTGGCAATTCATATTCATTTAATGATATTAAATTAGGTGTTGGCAGGGAAAATGCAAAGCAATTCTTGCGCAGAGATAAAAAATTTATGAAAGAGATTAGAAAAAAAATAATAGATGCAATAAAAGTAAAAGAGGATGAGGATGAAAAATAAAAGTAAATAATTAAATGCAAACGCAAATAAGACACCGAGCATTCATTAACAGAACGCTCGGTGTCTTTATAAAAAGAATATTACATGTATTTATTAAACAAAATAAAACAAAAAATAGTTAAAGAAATAAATAAGGAGCTTGGCAAGGAATTAGTCCAAGTATCTGATTTAGTTTATCCCGCAGATTTAAAAATGGGAGACATAAGTTTACCTTGTTTTAAATTAGCAAAAGAGTTGGGTAAAAATCCTGTTGAAGCGGCTAAATTATTAAAAAATTTATTAGACATCCGATGTCCAAAAACAGCCCCGCCCCAGTTCGCTGCAG
>JAHJJO010000071.1 GCA_018822835.1 Patescibacteria group bacterium | reverse complement strand
TTATATTCAGTCTCGTCTACACTACTATATGAAAGTAGACAGTAGTCATGAGCTAATAAAATAGCATTAGCTGTTATCCTGGCTGTTCTTTTATTGCCATCTTCAAAAGGTTGAATATATGAAAGCATTAATACTAGTATTTCTTTAATAATTTTATTACTAGCTTGTTTATTTTTTTGGATAATTGACAAAATTTCTTGTTGTCTTTTAATTAATTTATGCATAGGCGCTTTTTAAGTGTAACATTTATTTTGTCTTAATTGTAACATAATGTTACAATTAAGACAAACACTGCAAAGCTATAGACATCACATCCGCCACGGCGGACACGTCTAGAAACCGCACTGCAAAAATAGACACCAAGTGTCGAGACGATTAGATTAAGCCCAACCTACAAGCCTATCCATAACCATTATTCTGCATTCTATCATATACTCGCAGACACTCGGTGTCTATCAAGTGTGCTTTTATAATGTTTTATCTATTGCGGCCTCGTCAGAATCTCTCAGCAGAGGATTCTGACGGTTAATGCTTCTATGCGCTGGAAAATCCCTTCTGTGTTCGCGCTGGTTATTTTTTGGCCTCGTCACACAGGCTTTCTAAAAACCCTTGAACAATTTAAATAAAGAAACTAAGAAAAGTTGTCTATTTGGAAAATAAATTATAATTTACTCCATTAATACGCCAACCTCAATGCTGTGCCTCCGTAAAAAATAATATTTTCTGCTAATTTAGACTGGCTTAAATAATATAAAACTTCCATTTCTAAATATTCCCTAATAATATTCAGAGGCGCGATTTTTAAATCTTGAGCTAATTTTTCTATTAAATATTGATTCAACATAGTTAACAATATTATTAACTTTCTTGTATCTAAAAAATGTCTTTGTAATGTTTAATAGTCGCCTTGTTATCTTTTTTATTAATGTCAATGGAAATTAAATCCATTCTAAAATATCGTTTATCAAAATTGTTATCATACATATAAGAATTAATGACTTTTTTATAATTTTTAATTTTTTTAACTGTTAATGCAGTGTCTGCGCTGCCAAGCGCAAATGATGTTCTTGTTTTTACTTCAACAAAAATTGTAAATTTTCCTTTTTTCGCAATAATATCTATTTCCTGATAGCTTGTTTTTACATTTGTTTCAATTATTTTATAACCATGTTTGATTAAATAATTTTTAGCCAACATTTCTCCAAACCCTCCTATTTTTTGCATGTAATTCATACTGTTTTTAATCGCAATACAAAAATCCGCGTTTGTCTGCGTAGCCATCTGCGCTTATCAGCATTAATACTGGTGGATAAACGCGGATAGCTACGCAGACAAACGCAGAAGAACTATTTTGTAATTCAAGTGCTTTTACAGTTTGACAAAAATTACTCCATAATGATATTGACCTGCGCTAAACTCATCTTCTAATTTTAATCCTAATTTTTGCGCTGTAATTTTTATGAGATCAATCTTAACTCGTTCTTCAGGAGGAGGACCGAATGGCGAAGAAATATTATCCCACTCAACTACCATTAATTTACCTTCTTTCTTGAGCATCCTAACAGCTTCACGCAAAATTTCCGCTCTTTTATGGGATTGGTGCAAAGTATTAATTAATAAAGCAATGTCAATAGATCCTGATTCTATTTTTGTTGCTGCAAATAATTCTAAATTGCTCCATATTGTTTGAATATTATTCAAATTTTCCAATTTAGCTCTTTTACTAATTACTTCTAATACAGTTTTTAATATATCAACCGCATATACTTTGCCATATTGACCAACTATTCTGGCGACAGGAAAAACAAAATATCCAATAGTTCCGCATCCCAAATCTGCCACTTTCATATTTGCGCTTACTTGAACTTTTTTAAGTATAAAATTTCCATCAAGTAAAATATTTCCACCTGTGAATTTTGACATAAAATAATAAAAAATAAAAATTATCAAGTATCAATTTTCAATGATCAATAAATAATCAAAGATTAAATGATCATTGAAAACTGACAATTTATTGATAATTGATTATTGAAAGTTGATAATTATTTGTGGGGTTGCGCGGTTTAATAATATTTTATCTATATTATCTAGTATTTTCACTGAATCAACACCTGTCTTTTAACTATTTTTTTACTTCCATATTTTTTTTGAGCAGTTATCACTATAGTATTAACGCCTTGTTTTAAACTAATATTTTCTTTAAACATGCCGCTATTATCAATTAAAATCATTTCCCCATTAATAGCAACTTGCGCCTCTGGTTCAGTTTTACCGATAATATCTAAAAAATTATCTTGAAGAATTAAATTATTTGTTGGTTTAATAATATACAATTCGGGTGGCAGAGTTGTTTTTTTTAGATAAAAACCTAAATACGTAAAAAAAACGCATGTAATAATAATGGCAATAATACTTTTAGCTATTTTAGGGATATTAAAAAAATAACTAACTTTTGCGATTTGCTGGGAAAAAAAATTATGATGCTTGCGATTGCCATCTATTTTAGATAAATTATCAAAATCATTATAATCAAGCCCTAAATAAGAGGAATATTTTTTTAAAAAACTTTTTTTATACGTTCCTGCGGGCAATTCATCGTAGTTGCCATTTTCTAATGCTTTAAGATATTTATAATTAATATTTAATTCACGCGCAATAGTTTCTAAACATAAATTCTTAGCGCGTCTTGCATTGCGCAATTGCTCGGCAATACTTTCCATTTTAGACAATATTGCATTTGATTTAAATTGAAACATATTTTTATTTTTTTATTTTACCATATAATTCAATGTTATCAAAATCAACTGAGATTCTATGTCCAAGCTGTAATGCAAGCGCAGTTCCTCCAGCCAAATAAAACTTATATTTATTTAAAAATCCTAAATCTTTAAGGATTTTTTTCTTTTTTGATCAATGACTTTTAAGTGCATATTTTGGTTCAATTTGCATAATTGCCCTTTGATACATTCTGGAAGGCATTTTAATTTTACAAAACTTAGTCCAATAATTTAAAGATTGTTCTGTCCATATTCCTTTAGATGGATTTTTAACTGTTTCTTTGATTTCTTTCCATTTATAAACATCAAGCAACCATTTAACTTGTTTTCATGTCCCATAATTTAGAATTTGAGTCATAATAAGATGTCCATCTTGTTTAATATCTAAAGATTTTAAATCATATGACTACAAAACTGATTGTAAAAATTTTGGTAAAATCATAAGTTTTTTAAAATAAAATAGGTCTTCGACATTTTTATCTGCATTTACCCCATTAGATAATTGCATATCTAACGGGGTTTTGACCTCGTCACCCCGCAAGATGCAAGATGCGGGGTGACAGATAAATTGTTAAAATAATATTGCGTCACAGTCCCCCGCCGAATCGGTGGGGAGACTGTGACGAGGCCAGAAAATTTCTAATTTCTAATTTCTAATTTCTAATTTCTAATTTGATATTTTGATATAAATTCTAAAATTTGTTTTTTAAATCTTTCTTTAGAAAATTGTTTTGAATGTTCGCGAATTTCTTGCGGATTAAAATCACTTGGAATAAAATTTTTAACAGTTTCCGCGATGGCTTCTGGAGTTTGTTTGTTAAAAAATATTCCAGTCTTGCCTTCAACAACAGTTTCAACAGCGCCGCCTTTATTAAACGCCATTACAGGCCTGCCTGAAGCCATTGCCTCTACTGCTGTAATTCCAAAATCCTCTTCCTGTGGATAAATAAAAGCAAGGCAATTGCTGTATAATTCTGCTTTAATTTTATCATCAACAATATAACCTAAAAATTCAATATTTTTATCATCTCCAGCTATTTTTTTAATTCTTTCCATATCAATTCCATCTCCAAATATTTTCAATTTAAATTTTTTACCCTGTTGGACGCTTGCGGTCCTATAGGGTTTTTCGGAATTTTTACATGAATTAAGAATTTTAAACGCTTGAATAACAATATCAATTCGTTTGTATGGCACAATGCGAGCTCCTACTAAAAAATAATTCTCTTGTTGATTATTATAAAATAAATTTTGAGAAATGTAAAATTTATCAATTTCCACTGGAGGATAAATCACAGTTGATGAATGTTGATAATATTTTTTAATTTTTTCTTTCACA
>JAHJJO010000006.1 GCA_018822835.1 Patescibacteria group bacterium | reverse complement strand
TTATATTTTTATTTTCTAAAAATGTTTTTAATTTTTGTAAATCTTCAACTTTGCTATAAACAATTATATTATTATCTTCTTTAATAATATCTTCGGCTCCTGCGTCAATTAATTCTATCTCTAAATTTGTAATTGATAATTGATTATTGAAAATTGCCTGTCCCGCCATCTTTTGCGGGGATAATTGTATAATGTTTTTTTGTTTAAAATTCCACATTACAGATCCTAAAGCCCCGCCATGTTTTGTAAAAATATGGCGAATATTAGACGCAGTACGATTTTTATTATCAGTAAGACATTTTACAATAAATTGTACTTTTGCTGGACCAAATCCTTCATAAAATAACTCTTCAATTTGCGCGCCATCCAACTCCCCTGCTCCGCGCTTAATTGCCCGTTCAATATTATCTTTTGGCATATTAGCTGATTTTGCTTTATCAATAGCCATTCGCAAACTAAAATTCATATCAGGATCAATTCCTTTTTCGCGAGTCGCTACAGTAATTAAATTAGCCAACTTAGTAAAAACAGCTGATTTTTTAGAATCAGTGACAGCCTTTGCCCTTTTAATTGTTGACCATTTAGAATGTCCAGACATACAGTTAATTGCGAAATGTAAAGTATCCGCGTAAATTTGAGTAAATATCTGCGTCCATTTGCGGAATATTTTATAGATCTACGCGGATGGCAACGCAGAAAAACGCAGAAAATAGTATTGTGCAACTAAAAATATTATAAAACATATTGCAGTAAAAAACAAGATGGTGTATAATATAAGAAATGCAAAATTCACCCTGTTAAATCCTGCAAAGCAGGTGCGAAGCAATTTAACAGGGTAAAAAAATCAAAATGCAAAATAAAATTTTCAATTTTCAATAAATAATCAATGATCATTGAATATTGATTATTTATTGATCATTGATACTTGATAATTCGGTTATTTATTCTTAATTTGTCATTTTGATTTTTGCATTTTGCATTAAGTTGTTATGCTTAATTATTTAAAAAAATTTAATAATTTGCCAAAAGAATTGCGTGATAGATTTTCAAGCCCAACAATATTGGCTGTTATTGGTAAACTTGAAAAAAAATATTCAATAAATCTTGCGACAATAATAATTCGCGTAGCAATTAAAGAATTAAATATTAATAAACTCCCACAATATTTTATCAATCAATTTAATTTAGATAATAAAACAGCTTTTCAATTGTCAAATGAACTAAAAAAATTAATAGGAGCCCCTCCCCAGTTTTCTTCGCGCAGCGAAAAGAACTGGGGAGGGGCCAACTCAAATTTTTTCTTTTCAACAGATGATGAAGAGGAAGTTAAAAAAATAAATGAAAATAATAAATTTGACGATAAAATGTTTAATAATAATATAAATCTCAAGTTAGATAGTATTATTAAACAAATAGCAATAAATTCTAATAATCCAGTTTTATTAAATCGTCTAAAGCAAATTTTAAAAACTTACATTCTTGGCATAAGAAATGAAACAGACATCAAACAAACACTAATAAAGCCTGTTGAAAACGGCGGTTTAGGATTGCGAGAAGAATTAGTTAATAAAATATTAATTACTGCTAAAAATATAAAAAATACATCCGTCGCGGAAACACATCAAAATATTAATCAACAACCTAACAAATTAAAAAATATTGGATTGCGTGATATTGATTACGACCTAACTATGTTAAAAAATAAAAATAATATTCAAAATAAATCAAACATTAAATATAAATTAGCTCCTCCACCTCCTGTTATTAGCAGTCAAGCAGTTCTAAAAAATAAATTTTTAACACAACAAACCACACCACAAAATATAAAGCGCATAGATAATAATAAACAAAGCATAATCCCTGAAATTATGCTAAGAACGCCAAATAATATTGGTAATAAAAAAAGAATTGAAGATATTAAATACAGCTCTAAAATCATGAATCCTGTTGATGAATTACGCTATTTAAATTTAATTAATTTTCGACGATTATCCGCAGACCCCTACAAAACTATAGAAAAAATAAAAAATAAAATTTACTTATTAGAAGAAGAGCAATTTAGTAAAAAAATACAGGGAATTCAATCTTGGCGTCAAAGCCCTGTAAATAAATTGTATATTAAAATGGGCGAACAGTGTCTTGATGAACGCCAGTCCATAAAATCTATTTTGGAAAAAAGAAAAAAAAATAATCAAGATTTTTTAACTTTAGAAGAGTTTGTAGCAATAGCGGATTTGAATAAATGTATAGCATACTAAATAAATTTTTAATTCTCAATTTTCAATGATCAATTCACCCTGTTAAATCCTGCAGAGCAGGAATTTTGTTTAAGACAAAATTATTTAACAGGGTAAATAATCAAAGAATAAAATGATCATTGAAAATTTATTGAAAATTGATTATTGATAATTGAAAATTTTACTCTTGCTTATGTTACAATTTACTGTTCCACAATTTATTGAAGTAGAAGATAAGCTTATTGGATCAATTACAGCTAAGCAATTTGTTATTATGCTAGGAGGATTTTTATTAATAGGCATCGGATACAAATTATTTGATTTTTCTTTATTTGTTGCTCATGGCATATTTGAATTAATAATTATAGTTTTATTTGCTTTTTACAAAGTTAATGGACAGCCATTTTATTTATTTCTTATAAATGTAATACAAACTTTAAAACGTCCTAAATTGCGCATTTGGAATAAAGAAATTGGGTTGCCATTAAGTGAAGATGATGATAATAAAATAGCTATTATTCCCTTGCAAACCATTAAAAAACCAGTGATAAAATCTAGATTAGCTGAATTATCTTTAATGGTTGACACTCAAGGAATATACAAAGGAGAAGATAACGACGTTGAGGAAGGAGAGATAGAAAGCGTACAATAAATAACTTTCAATTTTCAATGGTCAATGATCAATAAATAATCAAATATTAAAATGATTATTTAAAATTGATAATTTATTGAAAATTGATTATTGATAATTGAACATTTTTATTTGCTTATGTCTGAAAATAAATTAGCCAAAAACAAAATATTAGCTTCAACGCAGAAATATATTAATATTGCTGAAATTAAAAACAATACAGTAATAATGCGAGATGGAACAATAAGAGCAGTACTATTAGTTCCGAGCATAAATTTTGCTTTAAAAAGCGAAGATGAGCAAAACGCCATTATTGCGTCTTATGTAAGTTTTTTAAATAATCTTGATTTTGTTATACAAATTGTAATTCAATCCAGGGAATTAAATATTGATAATTACCTTGAACAATTAAAACAAAGAGAGAAAGAACAAACTAACAGATTATTAAAAATGCAGACATCTGAATATCTATATTATATTAATGAATTAATTTCTATGGAAAAAATTATGAATAAACGTTTTTATATATGCATTCCTTATAATCCTTTGTATAATAGTGAACGTAAAAGTTTTTTTAAATCTTTATTTCAAATATTTAGCGCTAACAGCTTGGTTGAAATAAAAAAGAAAAAATTTGAAACATATTGTAATATTTTAAACCGCCGAATAGATAACATCCAAAGTGGTCTTGCTTCAATGGGTTTAAATGCCGCGCGATTAGATACTCAAAGTTTAATAGAATTATTTTATAATACATACAACCCAGTAGTTTCATTAAATCAAAAATTAACAGATGTTAATGAGTTGAGAGTTGAATAGAAATTGGAAATTAATAGAAATTGGAAATTGGAAATTAATTTCGCGAAGCAAATTTCTTAATTTCAAATTTCTAATTCTTTTTAAATTTTACATTATCATTTTGCATTTTGATTTTTTTACCCTGTTAAATTGCTTCGCACCTCCCGTTCAAACGGGAGGATTTAACAGGGTGAATTTTGCATTATCTCCTATGTTTAATATTAAAAAAAATAAACTAGAAAAAAAAATAGAAGCAAAGAAACAGCAAACTAAACAAGATATTGATTTAAATGCTGACATAGAAATTATTGAAGAAGAAAAAACTTTTAGACGTGGGACAGTATCAATTAAGGATTTAATTTCTCCTGCAAGCATTCAAGTATTGCCGGAATATTTAAAACTTGGTAGTAGTTATATTCGAACTCTTTTTGTTATTAGCTATCCACGATATATTAGTGTTGGATGGTTTGCGCCTATTTTAAATTTAAACTCTACATTTGATGTAGGAATGTTTTTTTATCCTGTCCAAAGTCCAGTAATTTTAAAGCAACTTAAAAATAAAACAGGTAACATACAAGCGCAAATAATATCTGATGCTGAAAAAGGAGCTGCTCGCGATCCATTGCGAGAAACAGCTTTGCACGATATTGAAGCTTTACGTGACGCTTTAACGCAAGGTACTGAAAAATTTTTTCAATTTTCTTTATATGTTACAATTTGCGCAAAAACCGAGAAAGAGCTTGATATATTATCTGATCAAATTGAAAACATTTTTGGCTCGCGTTTAGTCTATTCAAAAAGAGTTTTTTATCAAGCTGAGCAAGGATTTAATTCAACACTGCCATTATGCAATGACGAATTATTGATTACATTTAATATGAATTCATCGCCAGTTGCTTCGTCTTTTCCATTTATGTCAAGTGAGCTAACAAGCGATAATGGAATTTTATATGGAATTAACAGACATAATAACAGCTTAATTCTTTTTGATCGATTTAGTTTGCAAAATGCCAATACAGTTGTTTTTGCAACATCAGGAGCTGGCAAAAGTTATGCTGTTAAATTAGAAGTTCTTAGATCGCTTATGATGGGAACCGAAGTAATTATTATTGACCCTGAATATGAATATAAATATTTATCAGATGCTGTAGGAGGAACGTATATTAATATTTCTTTGGCAAGTGAAAGCAAAATTAATCCATTTGATCTTCCGCGAGCTATTGGCGATCAAGCCAAACCAAAAGACATTATTAGGAGCGCTGTAATTACTGTTAAAGGTTTGGTTAGATTAATGCTTGGCGGCTTAACTCATAATGAGGATTCAATTGTTGACCGCGCTTTATTAGAAACTTACGCTAAAAAAGATATTACTCCTGATTGTGATTTATCTAAAATAGAACCTCCTATTTTACAAGATTTTCAAGACATTTTAGAGGAAATGGAAGGAGGAACTGATTTAGTCCTGCGCTTAAAAAAATATACAGAAGGAACATTTTCAGGACTTCTAAATAGCCAAAGCAACATTGAATTAAACAACCAGTTAATTTGCTTTTCTGTCCGTGATTTAGAAGACGAATTAAGACCAATGGCAATTTATACAATTGTAAATTATATTTGGAACATTATCAGGTCAAAAATGAAAAAAAGAATTTTGGTTATTGATGAGGCATGGTGGCTGATGCAACATGAAGATAGCGCTAAATTTGTTTACGCTTTAGTTAAAAGATGCAGAAAATATTATTTAGGAGTTACTACAATTACTCAAGATGTTAATGACTTTTTAATTTCTCCTTATGGCAAAGCAATTGTTACTAATTCATCACTGCAAATTCTTTTAAAACAATCCTCAGCCGCTATTGATTTAATACAAAAAACATTTATGTTAACCGAGGGAGAAAAATATTTATTATTAGAATGCGGATTAGGAGAAGGAATATTTTTCGCTGGCAGTAAACATGCGGCAATCAAGGTAGTCGCTTCTTATACTGAAGATCAAATTATTACTTCAGATCCGCAGCAATTATTAAAGATTGAAGAAGCAAAAAAAGAATTTGAAGAAAGTGAAGATGAATGAGATGAATAAGGAATAAGGAATAAGGAATAAGGAAT
>JAHJJO010000070.1 GCA_018822835.1 Patescibacteria group bacterium | reverse complement strand
TATTTTTTTTCATAAATTTAATAAAAAAGAAAGCAATTTGCCAACTCCACAAATTCCCGCAAAAGAAGTTGAAAATATAGAAACACAACAAGTTCCATCTGTAAAATATGTAACAAGCGATAATATTAAAAATCAGGATCAGAATAAAGAAACAACTATTGAAGATTTGAAGAGAATGGCCAGCGCGTTTGCGGAAAGATTTGGAAGTTATTCCAATCATTCAGATTACAGTAATATTTCAGATTTAAAAATTTTTATGAGCAATAAAATGCAGGTATGGGCGGATGATTTCATTAAAAAACAAAAAATCAATCAAGAATATTCAGAAATTTATTCTGGAATTACCACGCAGGCGATTTTAGAGGAAGTTAAACAATTTGATGTTAAGTCTGGAAATGCTGAAATTTTAGTAAAAACTCAAAGGCGCGAAAGCAAAGGATCAATAAATAATGCCTCTGCAATACAGCAGGATATTATTATAAAATTTATTAAAGAAAATGGTTTGTGGAAAATTAATAGCGCGGAATGGCAGAATTAGTTAAAAGTTCATAAAGTTCATAAAGTTATAAAGTCAATTACTTTATAACTTTATGAACTTTTAACTTTATGAGCTATAAGATAATTCAAAGAAAAAAAATTTGGTTAATATTTTCAGGATGTTTAGTCATAACATCCATTGTTTTTTTAATATTATGGGGGTTAAATTTTGGTCTTGATTTTACTGGCGGAAGTTTATTAGAAATAAAATTTTCAAAGGAAAGGCCAGCGTTAAATACTGCTCAAGACGCTTTAAGTGATTTTAATTTAAAGAGTTTAGTTATTCAACACGTTGGCGATCAGGAAATGATATTAAGATTTCAGGATGTAAGCATTAAAGAAATCAATAAAAAAATTATACAAAAATTTGAGGATTTACAACTACAAACTGATAATTCAATAGAAAAAGATAATCAAGAACAAAGTACATCAACAGTGTCAGCAGTTGAAGAACTTCGTTTTGACTCAGTTGGTCCGTCAATTGGACAAGAACTTAAGCGTAAATCATTGTATGCTATTATTATTGTTTTAATTGCTATTGTTGCATATATTGCGTGGGCATTTAGAAAAGTATTAATTCCAATTGCTTCATGGAAATATGGAGTTACAGCTGTGATTGCTTTGTTTCATGATGTTATAATTGTTTTAGGCATTTTTGCTTTTTTAGGAAGATTTTATGGAATAGAAATTAATGCGCCTTTTATTGCCGCGGTTTTAACAATTTTAGGATATAGCGTTAATGACACTATTGTAGTTTTTGACAGAATTAGAGAAAATTTACCGCACAGCGATGAAGATTTTGAGAATACAATTAATACAAGCGTGAATCAAACATTAACTCGTTCAATAAATACTTCAATGACTACTTTATTAGTTTTGTTGTCTATTTGTTTTTTTGGCGGATCAACTATTAGAGATTTTGCATTAGCATTATCTATTGGAGTGTTTATAGGGACATACAGTTCAATTTTTTTAGCATCACCAATATTAGTTATTTGGGAAAGTAGAAAATAATTGAATGTAAATTTATGATAAAAAAAGTAAAACCAACAACTCCTGGAAGACGGCAAGCAAGTTTTGAGGATTTTTCTGATATAACTAGAAAAAAGCCGGAAAAAAGACTTATAGTTATTCAAAAAAAAAGAGGAGGAAGAAATGCGCAAGGGAAAATTACTGTCAGACATAGAGGCGGAGGAGCAAAAAGATATATTAGAATGATTGATTTTAAAAGAGATAAATTTAATATTCCAGCCAAAGTTGCTTCTATTGAATATGATCCAAACAGGGGGGCGCGCATTGCTTTATTGAATTATGCTGACGGAGAGAAAAGATATATTATTGCGCCTACTGATTTAAAAGTTGGCGAAGAAGTTATTAGTTCTCAAAAGCAAATTGAAATAAAAAATGGAAATGCAATGCCAATTCAATATATTCCAGCAGGAGTTAGAGTTTATAATGTTGAATTAGAGCCAGGAAAAGGAGCTCTTATTGCTCGAGGGGCTGGAAATGCTGTTTATGTAATGGGCGTTGAAGGAAAATTTGCTCAAATTAAGATGCCATCAAGAGAAATTAGGTTAATTAAAAAAGAATGTTTATGCACTATTGGACAAGTTAGTAATTCTGATAAAAAGTTGATAAAATTGGGTAGCGCTGGAAGAAAAAGACATTTAGGAATAAGACCGACTGTTAGAGGTACTGCCATGAATCCAGTTGATCATCCACATGGAGGCGGAGAGGGCAAACAATCAATAGGATTGAAACATCCCAAAACCAAATGGGGCAAGCCAGCATTGGGAGTTAAAACAAGAAACAAAAAAAAGCATTCTAGCAAGATGATCATTAAAAGAAGAGGAAAGAAAAAAAGGTAATTAGTTGATTGGTTAATTAGGAATTTAACTAATCACTAATTAACTGATTAACTAAATATTTATGTCAAGATCACTAAAAAAAGGTCCGTATATTAATGAACGGATAATAAAAAAAATTAAAGAATTAAAGCTTGGAGACAAGACTGTTATTAAAGTTTGGGACAGGGCTTGCACAATTACGCCAGAGATGGTAGGATTTACTATTGGTGTGCATAATGGAAAAAAGCACATTCCTGTTTATGTTGTAGAAAATATGGTTGGACATAAATTAGGAGAATTTGCGCATACTAAAAAATTTATCAGCCATGGAGGAAAAATGGCAAAAACACAGAAAACGCATAACGCATAACGCATAACGCATAACGCATAACGCATAACGCATAACGCATATTCCTATTGTAATTTTGGATTATAAAGCATATTTTTAGATAAAAATCAAATAAAAATTAAAACAAATAAATTGACGTTACGCGTTCTACGCTATGCGTTACGCGAGAAATATGGAAATTAAAGCTAAATTAAAACATCTGCGAATGTCACCTAGGAAGGTACGTCTGGTGGCTGATCTTGTTCGAGGAATGAATACTAATCAAGCATTTGATCAACTGCAATTTATAAATAAAAAAGCAACAGAACCAATAAAAAAATTGCTTAAATCAGGAGTTGCCAATGCGGAACATAACTATAAACTAGATAAAAATAATTTATTAATTAAAGAAATTAGAGTTGATGAAGGAGCAACTTTAAAGAGATGGATGCCTCGCGCGCATGGAAGAGCTACTCCGCTTAGAAAAAGGTCTAGTCATATTATGCTTACCTTGGATGAAATTGTAAAAAGTGAAAAGAAAGAGAGTAAAAAAACAAAATTAGAAACGCCAATTAAATTGGGGTCTGAGGCAATTGATGGTAAAAAGCAATTAGAAAAAAGCGCAAAGAAAAAGACAGAAGAAAAAAAACAATCTAAAGTTGAAAATAAAAAAGCAGAAGAAGTAGAAAAACAAATTATTGATCCAAGAATGCAAGGAAGAAGAGGACATGCTCCGATTGAAGGAGGCAAAAAAGGGTTTGTAAATAAGATTTTTAGACGAAAAACGGGATAATTAGTCCATAAAAGTCAAAAGTCCATAAAGTCCATAAAGTCAATTAATTTTTGACTTTATGGACTTTATGGACTTTATGGACTTTTGACTATGTTATTATGGGGAAAAAAATTAATCCAAAAATATTTAGAATAGGAATAACAAGGACATGGCCATCTGTATGGTTTAAGTCTGGTCGGGATTATATTAAAAGCGTTGAACAAGATGTTAAAATCAGAAGATTTTTAATCAAAGAATTCGTTGAAGCAGGAATTGATAAAGTTGAGATTAAACGAAATGCTAATCAAATTAATATAGACATTTATACAGCAAAGCCAGGATTAATTATTGGCCGTGGCGGTTCAGGAGCTGATGATTTAAGAAAAAAAATTCATTGTAAATTTTTATCTCGTCCAAGCGGAATTAGATTAAAGGATATTAATATAAATATTAATGAAGTAAGCAGATCTAATTTAAGCGCGCAAATCGTTCTTCAATCAATGATTTTAGAAATAGAAAAAAGAATGCCTTTTAGAAGAGTAATGAAGCAGGCTATTGGTCGCGTTGAACGAGCTGGAGCTTTGGGTGCAAAAGTAATAATGGGCGGTCGATTAAACGGAGTTGAAATTGCGAGAAGTGAAAAATTAATTTCTGGCAAGGTTCCTTTGCATACTTTGCGAGCTGATATAGACTACGCGCGCGGAACAGCGCGCACAACTTACGGAGCTATTGGGATTAAAATATGGATTTATAAAGGAGAAATATTTGAAAAAGAAGAGAGGAAAGGGGAAATCATTTAAACAATTAACAATTGTCAATTGACAATTGTTAATTGACAATTGTTCTATGTTGATGCCGAAAAAAACTAAATATAGAAAGTCGCATAAAGGGAAAAGAGGCGGTAAGGCAAGTGGACTGCTTAATTTAAGTTTTGGCAGTTATGGTTTAAAAAGTATGGGAGCGCATTGGGTTACTTCCAGACAAATAGAAGCGGCTCGTAAAGTCATTACTAAATATACCAAAAAAGGCGGTAGAATTTGGATTAGAATTTTTCCTGCTAAACCGGTTACTTCAAAGGGCGGGGAAATGCCAATGGGAAAGGGCAAAGGAGCGGTTGATCATTATGTTGTTGTTGTAAAGCCTGGTATGATTATGTTTGAGATGGATGGGGTTGAAGAAGAAACAGCAAAAAAAGCATTAAATTTAGCAGCTTATAAATTACCTGTAAAGTGTATATTTGTTAGTAAATAAAAAGAGTAAAAAGATCAATAAGAATAAAAAGAAATAAGATCAATAAGAAAATATGTATAATCAAAGTTTAAAAAAACATAGCTTTGAAGACGTAAAGGCGTGGCAATCAGCTAGAAAATTTAGAAAAACTATTTATCAAATTACAAAAAAATTTCCTAAAGAAGAATTATATTGTTTAACAAGTCAAATAAGAAGATCCGTAATATCAATTACTTCTAATATTGCAGAAGGTTATGGCAGATATGGCTATCAAGAAAATATTCAATTTGTTAGAGTGTCAAGAGGATCTTTAAATGAAGTTTTAGATCAATTATATGTTGCTTTAGATGAAAATTATATAGATCAAGAAATATTTAATAATTTATATAAAGACGGAAGAAATATTGAAATATCTATTAATTGCTATATTAATTTTTTACAAAAACAACAAAAAGAAAATAAGAGATAAAAATTTTTTGTTCTTATTTTTCTTTTTATTCTTATTTATGCTAATGGAATTAAAAAACAAAACAAAAACTGAATTACATAGAATTTTAGCTGAATCTCGCGACAAATTAAGGGATTTGCGTTTTAAAGATTCTGATAAGCAATTAAAGAATGTTAGAGAAATTAGAAAAATTCGACAAGTCATTGCGAGAGCGTTGACGTTGCTGAATATAAAATAAATGGTTATATGGTTATATGGTTAAATGGTTAAATTATAAAAACAATATAACAATTTAACAATATAGCAACGAAGTTATTATGCAAAGTAATATAACAAAAACAGAAAAAGAAATTAATAATAAAAAAATAGCAATTAAAAAAAAATTTGACGGTATTGTTATTAGTGATAAAATGGATAAAACTATTGTTGTTAGAGTTGATAGAGTTAAAATTCATCCTAAATACAAGAAAAGATATACTGTTAGTAAAAAGTATAAAGTTCATGATGAAAAAAATCAGTTTAAGGAAGGTGATAAAGTCGTTTTTATTGAGTGCAGACCGTTGAGTAAGGATAAACGGTGGCACGTAGTTAAAAGTTCATAAAGTTATAAAGTTATAAAGTTAAAATCAAATTCAAAAAATAATTGTTTTATGAACTTTACAACTTTTAACTTTACAAACTAAGCAATATGATTCAAGTAGAGTCAAAATTAAAAGTAGCTGATAACTCAGGCGCAAGGATAGTTCAGTGCATTAAAGTTTTAGGCGGATCCAAAAGGCGGTATGCAGGGGTTGGCGATATAATTACTGTTGCGGTTAAAGCAGCAACTCCACATACAGCTATTAAAAAAGGAGATGTTGAACGTGCTGTTGTTGTTAGAACAAGTAAGGAAATTAGAAGAAAAGATGGAAGTTATTTACGTTTTGACGACAATGCGTGTGTTATTATTGATAAAGAAAAAAAAGAATTAAAAGCAACAAGAGTTTTTGGTCCAGTAGCGCGTGAAATTAAACAAAAAGGATTTGCAAAGATTGCATCATTAGCACCCGAGGTACTTTAACATTTAAACATTTAAGTATATAAACATTTAAACATATAAATATATAAACATATTTAAATAAGTTAAATTTGATTTTTGGATTTTGGTTAGCACTTGGTTGCAATCCCGATGACGGCTCCATAGTCCGAGCAGTTGAAAATTTGCGAAGCAAAATTGAAACTGCGAGGCTGTGGAGCCATGATGTAAAGCACTAAGGCTCCACAGCCTCACTACGCCCGCCGATTCGGCGGGCTTCGTTCGGACTATGGAGCCGTCTTGAGTAGGGTTCTTTGACGAATAAAGTGTCGCATAACGTATAACGTAAAACAATTTAATTTTTAAATTTTGGCTATCACTTTTTATATCTCGAATTAATACGAATTAGAAAGTGGTAGGCAGAAAGAAAAAATTAAAAAAGTTCTTTACAAAGAGGAGGGAAGTAGAAATGAAAAATTATTGTATTATTGTTGAATCAGTCCCTGTATGTAGCGCTTCTGCAAAAGATTTTTTTGAATGCGGATTTTCTATTCCATTTGATCATCATATTATAAGATGTCTTTTTTGTTCGTCCGAAAGGAGTTGCGAGAGCAAACAAGCGCAATATGATGCAAAAAAAGAAGCAAAAAAAACTGACTCAAAAAAAAATAGAGAAAGAATAGAGTCGGCATTGGAATTTCTAAAGGAGGCAATGAAAAAAAAGAGTTATTGCATAGCAGAACCGGTGTATGCTTTTGCATGCACAGCCCTTGAAGAGCAGTGGAGGGGCTGTAAACATTCCGATGAAGACGGCGGGGTTTTGGGAACTGGCCAAGGAATTTGCGCTTATTTTGATAGAAGCAGCTGCGAAAAAGCAGAAGCCAAAAAGGAGGCTCATGAAGCCGTTGCAAGAAAAAGAAAAGGAGGTTGAGGGACATGCTTGAAAAGATGTATTGTGTAGGAGTTAGCATTCTAATGGTGGCTACACTAAAGTGCATGTTTGATGTTGTTATTTATAATGATTCAACAGTTGGAGTCCTTGTTGTTGGGGCTATAGGATTAATGATAGCCGTAGTTTCAAAAATAGTTCTTTGCTCCAGAGAAGCAAAGAAGAGATAAAATATTAAGAAGGGGGTTTATTAAATTATACCCCTTCATCACCAAGCTAAGAATATATTATTGTTGGTTTAGTGATGGAGATTTTATAATCCCGAATTAATACGAATTATAATTACGAATTTTTTAAATTTAATTTTTGAATTTCGGTTGTCATTTTAAGTGGTAATCAGAGATTTTTTGATGTTAATAAATATTTTTTTTCAACTTTTTCGATTTATTTCCAAGCTAATAAAAATTTATTGGTTTAGAAATGGGACAAATTCGTTTAATTCGTCCTTAATTCGTATTAATTCGTGATATGAATATTAAAAAAAATGACAAAGTTAAAATATTATCTGGAAAAGATAAGGGCAAGACTGGAAAAGTGTTGCAGGTTTTTCCGTCCAGAAAAAAAGCAAGCATTGAAGGTAGAAATTTATTAATCAAACACATGAGGCCAAGAAAGCAAGGAGAAAAAGGACAAAGAATTGAATTTCCCGCGCCAATGGATTTGTCTAGTTTAATGTTAATATGTCCAAAGTGCGGAAAACCGACAAGAACAGGTAGTAAGATTGTGAAATTAGAAGATGGAAAGAAAAAGAAGAAGTTTAGAGCATGCAAGAAGTGTGGAGAGAGCGTTGATTAATTTTTCTACCGACCTTTAGGTCGGGTTTTAGATGCTTTAGCATCTTGAAATTGGCAAGCTAAAGCTTGCTTAACCCGAGCTAAAGCTCGGTAGAAAAGAATCCATTATGCAATTGAAAGAAAAATATAAAAAAGAAATAATTCCAAAAATGAAAGAAAAGTTTGGATATAAGAATGATTTAGCTGCGCCGAAATTAGAAAAAGCAGTAGTTAATGTTGGATTTGGGAAGCATGTAAAAGAGAAAGAATATGTTAAACATATACAAGAGATTTTAGAAAAAATTACAGGGCAAAAACCAATTTTAACTAAAGCAAAAAAATCAATTTCACCTTTTAAATTAAGACAAGGAATGATTATAGGCGCAAAGGTTACTTTGCGAGGCAATAGAATGTATGATTTTGTAGAAAAATTAATTAATATAACATTTCCAAGAGTTCGGGATTTTCGCGGTATTAATGAAAAATCAGTAGATAAGACAGGGAATTTATCAGTTGGCTTTAAAGAACATTTGGCTTTTCCAGAAATTGCAGTTGATGATGTTGAGAACAGCTACGGTTTGGAAATTTGTATCGCAACTACAGCAAAAAGCAGAGAAGAGGGGCTAGAGTTATTTAAATTGCTTAAGTTTCCTTTGAAAAATAGTTAATTAGGGATTAGTTAATTAGTGATTAGGAATATATGCGCAAAGGAATAGATAATTTAAAAATATATAAATTAGCTGAAAGATTGGAGGTATTTATTTATAAAGTTACAGCTAAATTTCCATTAGATGAAAAATATAGAAGCATCAATCAATTAAAAAGATCTTCATCATCAACAACTGATAATATTTCCGAAAGTTATCATAGATATTATTATCAAGACAAAATGCATAGAATGCGCATTGCTAGAGGTGAAGCCGGTGAAACTAGAGACGGTGTTGTAAGGGCATATAAAAAAGGATTTACTACAAAAAAGATTGCTGAATTTACTTATGAAAAATATACTGAATTAATTAAGGGAATTAATGGTTATATTAAATATTTAAAAAGTAAGCAAGAGAAAGAAAATTCTAATTAACTATTTATCTAATCCCTAATTAACTAATTTTTATGGCTAGAAAAGCATTAATAGCAAAATCAAATAGAAAACCAAAATTTTCAACGCGTATAGTTAGGCGGTGTTGGCGTTGTGGGCGCAATAGAGGTTATATGCGCGATTTTGATTTGTGCCGTATTTGTTTTCGTGAATTAGCTGAAAACGGAGAAATGCCCGGAATTAAGAGATCATCTTGGTAAATTAGCTTATTAGCTTCTTAGCTTCTTAGCTTGTAGAAATAGGAAAAAATTATTTTTTTCTATATCTAAAAAGCTAAGAAGCTAATAAGCTATAACCTAAATTATGACTGATCCAATAGCAGACATGCTTACAAGAATTAGAAATGCTTCAGTAATAAAAAAATCTGAAGTAATTTTAGGTGTGAGCAAAATTAAGCGCGAAATTGCTGAAATTCTTAAAAAAGAAGGGTGGGTACATGATGTAAAAATATTAAAAGCTGGGCAAAACGTTGAAAGTCAAGCAAAAAAAAATAAATTTTTAGATCAACAAGAGCAGCAATTAGATACATATGCTTTCGATCAATTAAAAATTATTTTAAAATATAAAGAAAATGGAAAGTCAGAAATAAATAATTTAAAACGTATCAGTAAGCCAGGATTGCGTATTTATGCTAAAAAAGATGAATTGCCAAAAGTTTTAAATAATTTTGGAATAGCAATTATTTCCACTCCGCAAGGATTAATGACTAACAAAGAAGCAAGAAAAAAGAAAGTGGGCGGTGAGATTATTTGCGAAATATATTAACGCGTAACGCATAACGTGGAACGCGTAACGGAGTGCTATTAAAATGCGCAATTCATTAATGCCAATATAAATATATTAATCCGCATTATCTTAATTGCGTTATGCGTTACGAGTTATGCGTTATGCGATGATTTATGTCTAGAATAGGAAAACTTCCAATTGAATTGATAGAAGGCACTCAAGCTAAAATTGAGGATGGTTTTATTGTGGTTAAAGGTCCAAAAGGTGAGTTGAAGCAAAAAATTAATAGTTTAGTTAATGTAAAAATAGATAATAATCAAATTATTATTAGCGTTGATAATATTAAAGATAAAAACAAAAAAGCTTTATGGGGCTTGTTTAGAAGTCTGATTAATAATATGGTTATTGGAGTTACTCAGGGGTTTGAAAAAAAATTGGAAATTAACGGAGTTGGATATAAGGCGTCAGCAAGTGGAAGTGTATTAACTTTAAATGTGGGATTTTCGCATCCAGTAGAATATAATTTGTTAGATGGAATATCCGCGAGTGTGGAAAAAAATATTATTACTATAAACGGAATTGATAAACAATTGGTTGGCGAAACAGCGGCCCAAATTAGAAAAGTGCGAAAACCAGAACCGTATAAAGGAAAAGGCATAAAATATGTTGACGAGGTAATTAGGAGAAAGGCAGGGAAGACAGCGGCAAAAGGCGAGTAAGCAAAGAATTTTCAATTCTCAATTTTCAATTTTCAAACAATTTTCAATGATTTAATTTTTAAATTTAAAATTCAATCAAAATTTAAAATTAATTTATGCGTTATGAGAGATAAACAACAACAAAGAAATAGGAGACATAATAAAGTGAGGGCGAAAATACAAGGCACTGCAAAGCGACCAAGATTAAACGTGTTTAGATCTAATGTTGGCATGTATGTCCAATTGATTGATGATATTGCTGGAAAAACTTTGGCAAGCGCGCACAGTAAAGAAATTGTTATGGAAGATGGAAAGAATGGAAAAAACGAAAAGAATAAAAAGAGTGAAGAGAAAAATAATAATAAGAAAAATAATAAAAATAAAACGGAAATTAGTTTTGAGTTAGGTAAATTATTAGCCAAAAAAGCGCTTGATAAAAAAATTAAAACCGTGATATTTGATAGAGGCGGATACAAATATCATGGTAGAGTTAAGGCAGTTGCCGAAGGGGCGAGAGAGGGAGGGCTTCGGCTTTAATTTTTAATTTTCAATTATCAATTTTCAAACAATTTTCAATGATTTAATTTTAAATTAATTTATGGGTATTCAAGTTGAATATAATCCAGATCTTGCCTTAAGAAATATAAAGGAATTTAAAAATGGCAATAGAAAGATAAAAGAATGTATTCCTGAGAATTTTGAAATTGGGAAAATCTATGCTTTTTTAAAAAAAGGTCAAAGAAATTATTGGCTTTTTGGGGAAATTCCTTTAGTTGAAACTCAAGGCAACGAGGTATTATCAAGACCAAAAGCAAGTATTATCATTTTAGAAGCAACGCATTTTGTAAAAGATAAAGAAACATATACAAAAGGTAAATATAAAGTTGTAGAAATTTTTCAAGATAAAAAAATTTATTTCGAGGGTTTTGATAGAATAAAATGTAAGAAATAAAATAATAAAATTTTTATGCAAGACAACAGACAAAAAAATAAAAATCCAAGATTTAAGAAAAAAGAAGAACCAAAAGACGGATTTGAGCAAAGAATTTTAGATATTGCTCGTGTTACTCGTGTTATGGCTGGAGGAAAAAGAATGAGTTTTCGCGCATGTGTTGTTGTTGGTGACAAAAAAGGAAAAGTAAGCGTTGCATTAGGCAAGGGAAAAGATGTGAGCGCAGCCGTTACTAAAGCGGTAAATCAGGCAAAAAAAAATGTTATAACAGTCTCAATTGTTAACGAAACCATTCCGCATGAAATTTATCATAAATTTGGAGCTGCTAAAATTTTATTTAAACCAGCAAGTAAAGGGCGAGGTGTTATTGCTGGCGGAGTTGTTAGAATTATTATAGAATTAGCTGGAATTAAAAATATTACAAGTAAAATTTTAGGAACTAATAACAAAATAAATAACGCTAAGTGCACAATAGAAGCGTTGCAACGATTAAGGAGAGTGGAGTCAAAAGATGATAAACATAATAAAGAAGCATTATTGAAAGAATGCAAAATTCACCCTGTTAAATAGTTGCGAGGCAAATTTAATAGGGTAAAAAAATCAAAAATCAAAATGTAATTTAAAATGTAAAAACAATACTTAAACAAAATAACCAATTATCAAGTATCAATAATCAATCAATAATCAATTTCCAATGATCATTAAAAATTGTCCGCCGCGGCGGATGAAACTTGATGATTGAAAATTGAAAATTTTTTCAAATATGTCTTTATCTCTTCATACAATTAAACCAGCAAAAAGATCAACAAAAAAACGTAAAAAAATAGGGAGAGGCAATGCTTCTGGTCATGGTACTTATAGTGGAAAAGGGCAGAAAGGTCAAAAATGTCGATCAGGTGTAAGCAGAATGAAATTAAAACGTTTAGGCATGAAATCAATGATTCAACAAACTCCAAAAGTAAGGGGTTTTAAATCCGACAAACCAAAAAATCAAGTCGTGAGCGTGGCTGATATTAATAAATATTTCAAAGATGGCGATGCAGTAAATCCTAAAACATTGCTTCAAAAAAAGTTAATTAATAAAATAAAATTGCCAGTTAAAATTTTAGGAAAAGAAGATTTGAAATTAAAGAATTTGAAGTTTAGTGGTGTGAAGATGAGTGAGAGCGTTCAAGAGAAAATAAATAAAACATTATGACTACAATTACTATTCCGAAAGAATTTATCACAAAAAAAGATTTAATAGCTGTGCCTTACAAGGAATATGAAAAATTTTTAAAAGAAAAAAAAGATTTTTTAAAAGAATATCAACATCCAAAATAAACTATGCTAAATAGAATATTACAAATTTGGAAAGCTAAAGATTTGAGGAAAAACATATTATTTGTGCTGGCAATGCTCGTAATTTTTCGTTTTGCAGCTCATATTCCTATACCGGGAGTAAACCTCGAAGCGTTAAGAGATTTTTTGCGTCCAATCAAATTTTAGGTTTGCTTAATATATTTTCAGGTGGCAGTATGCAAAATTTTTCCATTGTTATGATGGGAGTGGCGCCATATATTACTGCTTCAATTATTTTACAATTATTAGCAATGATTATCCCTGCATTGGAAGAAATGCAAAAGGAAGAGCAAGGCAGGCAAAAAATTAATATGTGGACTCGTTGGCTAACAGTGCCTTTAGCGGCAATGCAATCTTATGGAATGATTACTTTGCTTAGAAAATCTTCATACGATATTTTAGGAGATGTAAGTAGGTTTGAATTATTTAGCATGATAATTACCATTATCGCGGGTACAGTATTTTTGATGTGGATAGGAGAATTGATTACTGAAAAAAAAATTGGCAATGGAATTTCTTTATTGATTTTCGCGGGAATTGTTTCCGGCATACCACGGGTTGTTCAGCAAACTGTAACAACTTTTGATCCTTCGCAATTATTTGTTTTGCTTGGCTTTATAGTTATTATATTCATTACAATTATTGGCGTAGTTGTTATTAATGAAGGTCAGCGCAATATTCCAGTACAATACGCGCGACAAGTAAGGGGCAATAAAATGTATGGAGGTACTAGCACGCATCTTCCTCTTCGTGTAAATATGGCAGGAGTTATTCCAATTATTTTTGCCATTTCACTTATTTTGTTTCCATCAATGATCGCGCAATTTTTTGTCCATGCTGAAACAGCTTTTTTAGCATCTATTGCGCAGTGGATTATTGAATTATTTCAAAATCAATTATTTTATGGTATTCTATATTTTGTATTAGTTTTTGGTTTTACTTATTTTTACACAGAAATTATTTTTCATCCAACTCAAATTGCTGAAAATTTACAAAAACAGGGCGGGTTTATTCCCGGAATCAGACCAGGTCGCCACACTAGTGAATATTTAGCAAACACTACGCATAAAATAATTTTTGTAGGGGCTTTATTTTTAGGTGTGATCGCTATATTGCCTTTAATTATGCGTTATTTTACAGGCATGCAGTCATTGGCAATTGGCGGCACAAGTTTATTAATTGTAGTGTCAGTAGTTATTGAAACAGTAAAACAAGTAGAATCGCAATTGACTATGAGGGAGTATGAAGGCATGTAGTCAATTAGCAATTAGCAATTAGCAATTATCAATTAGCAATTAAATTCAAACTGTTTTAATCTGTTTTAATCCTATGCAAATATTAAATTAATTTTTTTTAAACAAAACAAAATTATGCGTGAACAATTAAAGCAAAATTTACCTAAACAAGAATTAGAGGACAAAAAAGTAAAAAAGGAATTTAGTCCAGATTATTTAGAAAAGGAGTTCAACGTAGACAACGTAGATGTAGTACTTAACGCAACACGTGACATTATTAAACAATGGCGTGACAAAGAAAAAAGTATACAAAAAAACAATAAAGATGAGAATCCCGAAAGTACAATTAAAATATTGGACAGAGCAAGAAAGTTAGCTAACTTATTTTTTAATTTTGAGCAGTTTAATCATCCTGATTTTAAAGATGAAAATAAGAAAAGAAGAATAGTAGATGTATTAAAAGATTGTTTTATTTATGTAGATGATAAAAAAGTGAGAGATGTAGTGAAAGATGTTTTAAAGAAACTTGAAGAAGTTGAGTAAATTATAGATAATAAATTTATTTATAAAATTATGGGATTATTTTTTGCTGACCTCGCTGGAATATCCCCTCCTCAGTTTAATCCGCGAAGCGGAAAAACTGAGGAGTGGGATTCCAGCGCATAAAAGTATCAACCGTCAGAATCCTCTGCTGAGAGATTCTGACGAAGCCAAGATTTTAATTGAAAATTGGTCATTGATAATTTATTGAAAATTGATTATTGAAAATTAAAATTAATTATATGAGTATACAAAATTTACCAACTGGCTCTAAATTTAGAACTGTCGGCCCGGGTAGTTTTCAAAGAAAACTTTCAAGCATTAGTAGATACGGGGGCTTAAAAAATTTAAGAGACAATATTCCCGCAGTTTCAAAAGTAATTAATAAATATAAAACATTTATTAAAAGGGGCGGGCTTTCAAGGTTGCAAAGAATTTCAGCATTACAGCAAATTCAAAAATCTGATAAAAATTTTACTATACAAGACAAGCGAGATATAAAAAAAATATTATCGCATTTAAGCAGTAAAAATAATGCAACAACAAATAATGTTCCTCAGAAAAGTAGTGGAGGATTATTTTCAGGAATTTTTGGACGTAAAAAAACAAGTATAAGCGATCTTACAGATCAGCAAAAAAGCAGAAACATAGCGCTGTCTAGTATAGACTTTGGATCAGGTGATTCAAATAAATTTGCTGGTTCAGCAGGAAAAAAATTAGATCCGAAAACAGTGCAAGATAGCATAGGATTTAAACCGCCGTCAGTTGGCTTTGCCAACAAATCAACGACTGGCTTTGCCGGACAAAATAGATAATAGACAACAGATAACAGATAATAAAATACTGCTATCTATTATCTGCTATCTGTTAATTTTTTTGCATTTTTTAAAAACCTATGATAGAGTGGGGAATAGTTAGCCAGGTTAATGGTAATTAGTTGAACAGTTTGTATAGCAATAAATCAAATTAACTAATTAACTAATCAACCATCACTTATGGAACAAACAAAAACATTACAATTGCAGCACTATGAATTGCTTTATATTATCCCAAATAAATTCAGCGAAAAAGAGTCGGATTCAATAAATGAAAAAGTTAAAAAGATCATTACTGATAATGGTGGTATTATTACGCATAGTGAAAAATGGGGCAATAAAAAACTTGCTTATCAGATAAAAAAGTTTAATTATGGATATTATAATTTAATTGAGTTTGATAATAATGCTGAAAATTTAAAAAATATTAATAAAGCATTACGAATGTTTAATGAAGTGTTGCGGCATCAAATTATCAAAAAAGAGCATAAAAAACCCGGACAAATAGCAAAAGCTAAAAAAATTAGTCAAAAAATCGTTGCAAAAAACGAGCAAAAACAACAAAAAGAAAGAGAAAAAGAAAGAGAAAAAGAGAGAGAAGAAGAGAGAGAAGAAGCAAAGCTAAAAACAAAAAAAAGTGAAAAAGGCAAAATAGAATTAAAAGATTTAGATAAAAAACTTGATGAAATTTTAGAAACCAAAGATTTATTATAACAAACAATT